>JAIRKX010000146.1 GCA_031259805.1 Prevotellaceae bacterium
GTTTCAGTATTGTAAAAAATAGACAGCCCTACAAGGAAGATTTCCATGTGATAAATTCAGCCCTCATTAACAATTTTTATAAATAAAAATTTGCACATGAACACAGTTCTTTGCGAGGAGCGCAGCCTGCCATGAACGGCAGAAGGAATAACCCAACAGGCCAACCTGCGTAGCTCTCCCCCGCTGGCGGGGGCGCCGACAGGCGGGGGTGGAAGTAATTGGGCGAAGACGCCGCGAGTCTCGGCGAAAATGATACGTTGTATGTATAAATTTCCAAGACCTCCGGGGAATGTCCCAAGACCTCCGGGGAATGTCCCAAGACTTCTGGGGAATGTCCCAAGACCTCCGGGGAATGTCCCAAGACCTCCGGGGAATATCCCAAGACCTCCGGGGAATGTCCCAAGATCTCCGGGGAATGTCCCAAGATCTCCGGGGAATATCCCAAGACCTCCGGGGAATATCCCAAGACCTCCGGGGAATGTCCCAAGACTTCTGGGAAATATCCCAAGACCTCTGGTGAATGTCCCAAGACCTCTGGTGAATGTTCCAAGGTCTCCGGAGAAATGTACAAAGTCGGCGTAGAAGGAGCCGCCGGATGCGTGTATAAAGTGTTTTTTTAATTATGCAAATTTTATTTGCATTTTTTAAGCGGCTAAAGTGGGCAGTAAAGGGTGAATGCGCCGGGAGCGGTGCGCGAGGCCGCATTATTCATTATTCATTGTTCATTATTCTTCCTGCCATTTCCCGTACTGCTTGCAGGTTGCCGCTGGAGAAGAATTCATGGCGGGCGTCGTCGCCGGAAGTGTTGAAGAGGTTGTGTTGCATCAGCAGGGATTTTATTCGTTGAGCTACTGCGGGGGCGGGGTCGATGATGGTCATGTGTGCACCGGCGATGCGGGCGATGGCCGGGATGAAGAACGGGTAATGCGTGCAGCCTAATACTAAGTGGTCTGCGCCGGCGTCGAGCATGGGGCGGATGTATTGTTGCAGGAGGGCGCGGGCTTCGTCGCTGTCGGTTTGGCCTGCTTCGGCCAGTTCGACTAATCCGTCGCCGGGCTGCTCGATGATTTGCACGTCTGTGGCAAACTGCGCCAGTGTCTCGTGATACAGTCGTCCTTTGAACGTGCCCCGCGTAGCCAGCACGCCTACTACGCCCGATACGGAGTGTTGCGCCGCCGGTTTCACTGCCGGCCCCATCCCGACAAAAGGAACAGGGTAGCGCATCCGCAGGTAATCAATCGCCGCCGCAGTAGCCGTGTGGCATGCGACGACGATTAGTTTACAGGCGTGTTGCAGTAAAAAATCGACAATGTGAATGCTGCGGGCAATGATTTCGTCGGGGTCTTTCGCGCCGTACGGGCAATAGGCGTTGTCGGCGTAGTAAACCGTGTGTTCACCGGGCAGCAATTTGACCCCTTCGCGCCATACCGATAATCCGCCGACGCCCGAATCGAAAAAACCTATGGGAGCGTTCATCAATGAGGAATTAGAGGAATTGAGGGTAGAAAAAATCAATGAGGAATTATTCAGTTGTCGTCAATCGAATAATTCCTCATTCTTAATCCCGGTACCTAACTGCAAACTGTAAATTACCGGCTGGGGGTTGTTTGTGTGGCGGGCGCTACTTTGTCGTCCGGGATATTTAATTCGGCTTTTACGAGCGGCAGGATGTCTACGCTTTGTTCGACGTTGAAATACGGCACTACGCCCATGCTGACGTCAAAGATGTAGGTAAAGCCATTGTCTTTTCCTACTTTGTTGATAGCGGCATTGGCTTTTTCCGTTACCGGACGGATGACAATTTGCTGCATCTGCGCCAACTCTTCCTGTGCATTGCGCTGGTATTCCTCAATATTTTGACTTAATTGCTGCAACTCTTTCTGTTTTGTTTCGAGTGTTGCGGGCGTCCATGTGTTTTGCTTGTTTTGGTAGTCGGTTAATTTTTTATTGAACTCTACTTGTAGGGTTTCAATTTGCTCGGTTAATTCCTTCCGGTAATTTTCCAGCCTTACCAGCGCCGAATCGCGTTCCGGCATCAGCAGGAAGAGTTCCTGACTGTTGATGTGTCCGAATTTAAATGGTGTCTGTGCGGTGGCCGATAGCATTAAGCCAGCTACTAATGCAAAAGTTAAGATTACTTGCTTCATAAATGGTAATTTAAATTGTATAGTGTAAATATTTATTTTTGTGCAAAGGTACGTTTTAATTTCTATATCCCAATTTTTCGAGGACTTTATCGCTCAAATCGTATCGCGGGGCGACAAAGAGAATCGAGGGGTTGGATGCCGAGTCGAAAATCATGGCATAGCCGTCCTGCGTGGCGATTTCGTTAATTGCAGAGGCGATTTTTTCCTGAATCGGTTTAATTAATTCTTCTTTTTTCTTTTCCAGTGTGCCGCCCTGTCCGAAATATTGTCGTTGCAGGTCTTTGGCTTCTTTTTCTTTGGTGATGATTTCGTTTTCGCTACGTTGTTTCATGTCGTCGGTCAGCAGCACCTTTTCAGCCTGATAGCTTTTATACAGTTCTTCCAATTTCTGGTAACGGCTTTCTATTTCTTTTTCGTATTGTTGCGAAAGCTTGTCTAATTGGTCTTGCGCAGTTTTGTATGCCGGAATTTTTTTCAAGATATATTCCGTGTTGACATACGCCATTTTTTGCGCCGATGCCGAGAATGTGATTCCGGCGATCAATGCTAATGTGAGTAGAATTCGTTTCATAAAATATTTTTTTTGTGTTTGTATAATGATGAATAAAATAGTTGCAAATATAGGATAATCTTTAGAATTGCATTCCGAAGGTAAAGGCGAAGTTTCCGCCGTTGGCGTCCGGGTAGTCTTTGACTGTGTCGAAGCCATAGCCCCAGTCGATGCCCAAGATGCCGACAATCGGTAGCATGATTTTGACGCCTACGCCGGCCGCACGCTTAATGGCAAACGGGTTGAACCGGGCTATATCCGACCATGCATTGCCGCCTTCCAGAAAGAGGCAGGCGTAGATCGAGGCTTGCTGTTCCATAATCACCGGATGCCGCAATTCCAGCGTGAATTTGTCGTAGATGTGTCCGGCGTACGCGCCATCGACCAAGGGGGTGATTGATGAGTTGGCGTATCCGCGTAAGGCGATATTTTCCTGTCCGTAGCGGTTGAAGCCTGCCATACCGTCGCCGCCAAGTACAAATCCTTCGAAGGGCGAGTAGCCCAAATGTTTGTTGAAGTAGCCCAAGTACCCGAACTGCGCCCGCGTAACTATGACCAGGTCGCCGACGATTTGCGTAAATAATGCTCCTTTGAACGTCCATTTATGAAATTCAATCCATTTATAGCGTTCGCCCGCCGTCATTGATTGGTAATCGGTCGATGCGGGGCGGAAGAGTGAGTAGGGCGGCGTTATTTGTAATCCGATGGAAAAGTCAGAACCCCGGCGCGGGTAGAACGGCTGGTCGGTCGAGTTGCGCGATAGCATAATTCGCCAGTTGAGGTTGTTCGATGTGCCGTCGGAGAAGCCGTAATAGCTGGCCGGCCAGTCGTGCAAGTCGTACCGTTGGAGGTTGATTTCGTTGTAGAGTTGGAAATAGTTGTCAGGCCATTTCAGGTAGCGTCCGATGCCGACCGACAGGCCGAAGGTGTTCATCCATTTATCGACGGTTTGGAGCGTATAGTAGGAAGCATTGGTTTCGCGCGTAAAATAAGCGGTTAGCGATAGTGAATTGCGTTTTTTGCCGCCCAGCCACGGTTCTACGAAGTTAAAAGAGAAGGCTTGGTAATAGTCGCCCTGCATCTGGAAGCGCAGGGCCAATGTTTGGCCGTCGCCCGACGGTACCGGTCGCCATGCACGCATGTCGAACAGGCGACGCAATGAGAAGTTTGTAAATCGCAGGCCGATTGTTCCTACAAAAGTATTGCCGCCCCATCCGCCGGAAAGCTCCAACTGGTCGTTGGCTTTTTCCGTCAGGTTATAGGTCATGTCTACTGTGCCGTCCTGCGGGTTGGGGCTAATCCGAAAGCCCGAGCCGTCGGGCGAGAGCAGACGTTCGGGGTCGAAGTTGCCGTTGGTGGCCAGTTCGCGTAACGACCGTTCCCAGCCGGACGCGCGGCTATACAGGTAGCCGGGCTTCGTCCATAGTTCGCGACGGACTACCCGCTCGTTGGTTTTCGTGTTGCCGTTGATGATAATCCGATTCCAGCGCGCCTGATCGCCTTCCTGTACCCGTATTTCCACGTCGATGGAATCGCCAACGACATTGGTCTCGACCGGCATGGCAGTGAAAAATAAATATCCATTATCGTTGTACCATGTACTAATCGTCATTTTTTTTTCGTCGACGCCGCTCAGCATGGTGTTCAGCAGGATATTGTCGTAGATGTCGCCCTTTTTGATGCCCAGTATGTCGTTCAGGGCTTGCGTTGACAGTTTGGAATTACCGACCCACGAAACGTTTCGGAAGTAGTAGCGTTTCCCTTCGTCGACCACTAATTTGACGCCTACCCGTTTTTCGTTAATCACGTAAATCGAATCGCTGACAATGCGCGCATCGCGGTAGCCGCGTTCGTTGTATTTGGTAATGATATTCTGCTTGTCGTTTTCAAATTCATCTTCGTTGAATTTTTTACTGCTGAACAGATTCCAAATGGTATTTGCTTTGGTTTTTTTCATCGTCCGCGCCAATTTACGGTTCGATAATTCATGGTTGCCTTCGAAGGAGATTTCTTTAATCAGCACTTTCTTTTTACGGTCGATGTCGAATGTAACTTGCACCGCATTACTTACAATCGTATCGTTGATTTGTATGACGTTGACTTCGGCGTTCAGGTAGCCTTTTTCCGCATAGTATTTTTTGATGTTGGCAATGGCCGTGTTGATTACAAATTCCGAATATTCGCTGCCACGCCGGAGACTCAGGCGTTCGGTCAAATCTTCCTGCGCTCCTTTTTTGATGCCCGAGAACTTCCACAGCGATACACGTGGCCGTTCGGCGAGATAGATATTCAAATAAATTTTATTGTCTACCACTTTGGTGGCGGAAATGGAAATATCGGAAAAATAACGTATCCCCCACAGTTTCCGCGCAGCTTTTGAAAGCTCTTCGCCCGGAATCATAATCGTATCGCCGACCGACAAATTGGTCAACGACAGGATTTGCTCGGCAGTATAATATTTTATGCCGGAGACCGTAACGTCACCGATGACATATTGTTTCGGATTCGAGTAATCGAACGTAATGTTTATCTGTGTACTGTCGGACGATTGTGCTGTTGCATAAAAAGCACAAAGGAAAAGCGCCGAGAATATGCTGGCGCGCGGGAGCTGTATTTTTTCGAGTAATAATTTCATGCAACTTAATTCAATTGTTTGTCAAAAATAGCGTGCAAATATAGTAAAAAAAACATAAATGGGCAGCCCGGACGGAAAAGGCCGGAGAAACTGCGTGCGTATTCGGGGCAGCCACGCGCGTGGTTTCTGCGACTGCGTCCGATGTCGACGAAAAGGCGCCGGACGTCGACGAAAATGTACCCGACGTTGGGGCAAGTGTACCCCTGCGAAGCCTGTGGAGGTCATTTTTTACCGGTCGTTCGTGCGTCATAGTTGTTGTTCGATTTGTTCGCCTGTTTTGCCGTAGCGACGTTCGCGGCGGCTGTATTCCTGTAAGGCTTCACGGAAGTGCGGCTTGCGGAAATCAGGCCACAGGATGTTCGTAAAATAAAGTTCCGTGTAGGCCAGTTGCCACAACATAAAATTGCTGATGCGTTGTTCGCCGCCGGTACGAATCAGCAGGTCGGGCACGGGTATGCCGGCGGTCGCCAAATAGCCGTCAATGGTGCCGGACGTGCATTCCGACAGGCGGCATTTGCCTTGCGCCACATCGGCGGCGTAGTGTTTAAAGGCTTCCGTGATATCCCACTTTCCGCTGTAACTCAATGCCAGAATTAAGGTCATCGTGTGGCCGGCGGTGGTGCGGTCGACGCATTCCTGTAGTTTGGCACGCACGCCGGCGGGCAACATATCGTGCCTACCGATGTATTGCAGGCGGATGCCGTTTTTGAGCAGCGTCGGCGTTTCGTTGCGGATGGCGTCGGCCAGCAGTTCCATCAATCCGTTGACTTCCATCGCTGGCCGTTGCCAGTTTTCTTCGGAAAACGTATAGAGCGTCAGGTATTGCACGCCTGTTTCGGCAGCGCATTCGACGGTATCGCGCACCGCCGCAATCGCATTCCGGTGGCCGAAGATACGGTTTTGCATCCGCCGTTTGGCCCAACGGCCATTGCCGTCCATAATGACCGCCACGTGAGTCGGGATTTTTTCCGGGGTTGTAGGCATACTGTTATTGGATTTATTTATGGATTTAATTTCCCTTTTAGCGGACGGGTCGACGGCTCACGCTGCGAATAGGCCGGACACAGGCGGTCTTCGGACAGGCGATAGGTAACAACCACGCCTACCGTGCCGATCCAATCATTATTTATAAGTATCGAACCGGGCGGGCTGACGACATAGTCGATTTTATCGGTAAATGTTTTGCGCATGACCCATTCCGCGCCTACCGCAATCCGTTTCCATGCCGCCCATTTTACGCCGACGCCTACTTGCAGGTAGGCGGTTGCCGCTACATCGTTGTTCTTGATGTTCGTCGCCAGCTGCGGGTCGTCCGTTAATCCGGCGACGCCGACACCGCCCAGCAAATAGGGCGATATCCGGTTGTTTTTTCGCAGCCGGATGACATCGAACGGTAAAAAACCAATTTCCGCGTTGATTTCCGCCAGCAGTATCGGGCGCGTGAAATGCCACGGCAATCCCCGGTTAGTCGGCGGCAAGTCGGAACGGGTGCGGTCGCCCTCCAATTGCCCGAAGGCCACCTGTCCGCGCAATGCGTAATATTCGTTGAAATTATACCGGTACAACAGGCCTGCATAATATGACGGGGTACGGAAAAATGAATAGTTATCGCCCAAATCGCCCATGTAAAAAGTAGCGCCGCCGGTGATACCCACATCATGGTTTTCCTGATACGGACAGTCATCCTGTGCGCTTAATGTAAGCGAAGAAACGAGTACTACTATGCAGAGTAGCGCCTTTTTGATTAGAAACACCATTGGATACTATAAATACAAATGCAGCGCTGTTTTGACCATTTCAGAGAATTAAGGTTTAATATGGATTCCGATAGTCTTTCCCCCACGAAAGTTTTTCGCGGATGGTATCGAAAAACTTTGCGCCGTGAAAGCGGACAATCCGTACCGTAAATGCTGCCTTGCGGACGATGAACTGCGCACCCGAAGGGATTTCGACCAGCTGGTTGTCGATGGTCAGGAAGGCTGTCGTGTGGCGGGTTTCGACCATCAGCGTTACGACCGTATCGTCGGTAATTACAAGCGATCGGATGGACAGGTTGTGCGGCGAAATGGGCGAGAGGACAAAACTCTTCGACTGCGGCACGAGAATCGGCCCGCCGACGCTCATCGAATAGGCCGTCGAACCGGTCGGCGTAGCCACCAGCAGCCCGTCGGCCCAGTATGCCGGCAGCAGGTCGGCATTCAGCCGGATATGGATGTTGATCATGGCCGGCGTATGGCGCTGTACGCCTACTTCATTAAGCGCATATGGATAAATGGTATCGGGCAGGTCGTCGCACCGGACTTCCAGCAGGGTACGGTCTTCGATCGTATATCTCTTCCGTATCAGCGCGTCAATAGCTTCGGGCAACTCGTCGAACGAGGCGGCCGACAGGAAGCCCAGACGCCCGCAGTTGATGCCGGCTACCGGGATACCGCTGTTGCGGACATGCTGCAAGCTGCCTAAAAACGTGCCGTCGCCGCCGATACTCAGGAGACAATCGGTTGCAGCGGGCGGTAGCTCGGTAAACAGCGGCACGCGGGGAATCGTCATCGCATACGACCGGCATAAAAAATCATAGAACGGCGCGAACATCGAAAAATCAATCCGCCGCTCCCGCAACAGCGCAATCAGCGCATTGACCTGCGCCGAACAATCGGCAGTAAAAGCCCTTCCATAAATAGCAAGATTCATATTCATATTTTTGCGCAAGGTACGAATTAAATATGAATTACGCTGCGCCCTGCATTCTTTCAATTACCAAAAATGTTTCTTACTTTTGTCGAAAATTAAAAAAACAATGAAATCCATTTTAGGTATAGGCAATGCGCTGGTTGATATTTTAGCCACGCTCGACAACGATGAATTATTACTGCAATTTAATCTTCCGAAAGGCAGTATGCAGCATGTGGACGAGGCTGTCAGCAGCCGCATTTGGGACGAAATACGGACGCGCGGCGTGCAGATTGTGGCCGGCGGTTCTACATCCAATACTCTGAACGGTACTGCGGAGCTTGGTATGCCAAGTACGTTTATCGGAAAAACAGGAAAGGATGAACTGGGACGGCTTTTTGCCGACGACCAGCAGGCGCACGGCCTGCAATCGCATTTACTATACAGCCCGCAGGCGACAGGCCATTGCACGGTGTTCGTCTCACCCGATTCGGAGCGTACGATGGCTACCTGTTTAGGCGCCGCCATCGACCTTGTGCCGGACGACCTGCAGCCCGACATGTTCGACGGGTACGATTACTTTCATATCGAAGGCTATTTAGTACAAAATCCCGATTTGGTACGGCGGGCGGTAACGCTGGCAAAATCCAAAGGATTGTTTATCTCGCTTGATTTGGCGAGCTACAATGTAGTAGAAGCGCACAAGGCTTTTCTGGCAGACATCATGCAGCACTACGTAGACATTGTATTTGCCAACGAAGCCGAAGCGGCGATTTTTACCGGTCAGCCCCCCCTGTCGGCGGTAGAGATACTAAGTCGTTATTGCCAAATTGCAGTGGTCAAAATCGGCGACCATGGTTCGTTGGTGCAGTGCGGCAAGGAACAACATAGGATACCGGCCTGCCCTGCCAACGCTATCGACGCCACCGGAGCCGGTGATTTATATGCCTCCGGCTTTTTGTATGCACACGCCCTCGGGTTACCCTTGACGCAATGTGGCATCATGGCGTCGACCGTAGCGGCGAAAGTAGTGGAAATAATCGGTTGCCGCATCGACAAAAGCACATGGGAAAGCCTGAGGAAGTTGGCAGCTGAATATTGAATATATCCTTAACGGGAGATTCGGTTCTCAGCGCAACAACGGCACATTCCCCGGAGGCCTTGGAACATTCCCCAGAAACCTTGCAACATGTGTTGCAACCCTGCCCGCAATCGGAAACAGACTTGCAACATGTGTTGCAACCCTCCCCGTAACCGGAAACGGACTTGCA
>JAIRKX010000182.1 GCA_031259805.1 Prevotellaceae bacterium
GGTTTCCTACGCTGTAGGACGAGGACTTTTTGTTGTCAGGAAGGTTTCCTACGCTGTAGGACGAGGACTTTTTGTTGTCAGGAAGGTTTCCTACGCTGTAGGACGGGGACTTTTTATGAGTTGTGCTGTGCTGTGCTGTGCTGAATGCATTAGCGCAGCACAAAGCTACGGTTAATTCCTTTTCCCTGCAAGGGGTGCCGGAAAATGTTATCACAAATTTTTTAACAATATTAAGCATTTTGTTTTGTTTTGGCTGTAAAGGTAGATAAAAATCAAATACTGTACAAAAAGCGACAGAAAAGTTTTCAACAAAGTTGTTGACATAATACAATGAAATTTCTCTGTGCATCTCTGTGTAAAAAGAACATATAATGAGTAGTGAACAATGCCGTAAGCAAAAGTGGGCGGTTGTTTTTGCGGGATGACACGTCGTGGGCCGGCCATACCATCGATACGGACAGCGCTAAAACAGCTATTATAAATAATTTCTTCATTGTTGGATTTATCGCATCGCCACGGCGCAAGTTATTGTTACTTGTTTTATATTGCCGGACAGGTCGAAGTATTCGATGAAAATAAGGTATATGCCGGGGGCGGATTGATGATTGTCGTAGCGCATGCCGTCCCAATGGAAACGGGAGTCGACGCCCAGGAGGGCTTTTTTCGCTATCTCCCGTACCGGACGTCCATGGACGTCGTACACGGTAATCGTTGCGACATAACCCGCTTCCGGTATTCGGCAGTCAATAAATAACACATCGTTATAGCCGTCGCCGTCGGGCGAGAACACCGGGAAGGGCAGGCTGAAATAACCCTCGTCGCCGTCGGCCCGGGCGGGATTATATTGGGAATTTTGTTCGGTGGGCGTAGCAAAACGCTTGTCCTCTGCCGCCGACTGCCAGTTAGCTGTTTCGGCGGTCGGGCGTTCCGGGTTGACGCGCTCCAGCGACACGCCTTCGGGACGGACAATAAACGCATGGTGCATTTTGACGGTATAGGCCAACTCGTCGACAATCGCGCCCGATTCCGATAACAGCACCACATGACCGGCATCGTCGGAGTACGCCGGCAGGCTATTCATTGTAATGACTTTCTCAGGATATGGCACATCATAGAACAGCCGCACGGCGTCTAAATCGGTCGTCAACACGGCATAGTCGCCGGGATGCAGGAAATGCTTTTGTTCGACGGCGCGCACCGATGCGATGTTATTCTCGCGGTCGCGATTGGCGAGGCGCACATGCCGTAAATCAAAAATAGAATCGGAGCGGTTGTACAGTTCCACGAAATCGACCCCGCCGACATACGGATTGAACAGAATTTCGTTTACCACTATATTATTAGGCAGTGGCGGTGTCAGCCGGCCAAAGGTATATGCCTCCTCGAGGGGCGCGTTGCCGGCCAAATCGCAGAACGGCGTCGATACGGTCAGCGCATAGACAGTCTTTTCCTCAAACGCGCCGGCAAAAGTCAGCGTAACCTGCAACGGATAATTCGCCTCCCATACGACCTGCTGCGGACGACCTGCACCGTTGTCGATCGAATAACATTCGGGACGCCGGGCGGCGAGAGTATCAAAAAGCTCATTGAATGTCAGCCGGAGCGAGTCGTGGCTGAGGCATTGCAAGTCCGTAACAAAAGGCGCGTCGGCGTCGGGATTCGGTCGTTGTACGGCATTTTGCCGACCGGGCGTTCCGCCGCGGGCGTCTTCGCTCGCCGCCCAATTCGACGGATTCTCCGAAAGGTTATCCGCATCTATTTTTTCCAGCGACCATCCGCCGTTGCGTTTCGTATCTTCGGTAATCCACGCGCCGGCGTATGTTAGATGTGCAAGAAGCCCGCCGTCGCTATCCTTCAGCCGGAGCGTTTTACCTGTTTGCGTAAGACTTGAAATGTTGGTCAATCCGGTGGTTTCTCCGTAGTAACGCATGTCTTCCACCGCCGCCCGTGCACATAAAATCAAATAACCGTTCGCCGGAATGGTCGTCGGGTCGATATTCCCCGTTACCACATTGCCGGACGAGGTGGTGATAAACTCCAGCTTCCAGCCGTTGAGCGAAACGGGCATCGCCAGCCGGTTATATAATTCGATATAATTGACCTCGGGCAAGCCGACCGCCGGCGTCGCTGCCGCCATGATTTCGTTAATCACTACATCGCCGTACAAATAATACAAAATCGACACCTCCCAACGGTCGTCAACCGCATTATTATTGGCGTCCCTCAGGCGCTCGACGCGAAGTGTCGCACGACCGCGCGGCAACAAATCGGCAAACGTCAGCAGCGCCTGTTGCGGCGACCGTATATCGACCGTTTGCGGATGCAGGCTGCCGGCGTCGGTCGCGAGCGTGTAATTCTCGGCAGCCTGCATCGACGACGTCTGCATCGGGTGGCTGAAATCGACCAGCAAGCCCTGTCGTCCCTGCTGCCGTACCGCCGCTATTTTAGCGGGAAACGCCGACGACGCAATGCGAATATCATCCAACCACAGCTTCTGCCCGCCGGACGACGCGGAGGTATATGTATTGACAGCCCCGAAATAATGCGCCTGCAAATGGTCGGTATGCACCGCCGAGCCATGCCATTGCAGACTGTCGAAGTGGTTGCTTTTCGCCAAATAAAGATTCCACTCCCCGTTGGCGCTCCGGACGATTTCCATGGCAACCGTAATCGATGCGGACGTGCCGATGTCGGTATTCCAGTTGACCGTTGTTTTAATCACTTCCGTAAAATTATTATCATGAATGGCATACAGGCACAGCAACTTGTCCGATATGCCCGCCGCCTGATTGACGCCCACGGCGTACCCGTCGCCGACGCCGGCTTCCCATGCCGCCGCCGATGCGTTGGACATCAGCACCACCGCCCATTTGTTATTAGCCGTCGGATTGTAGTTGTAACGCATAAGAAACCGCCAGACGGTCGTTCCCTCGTCGAGCGAAAATGCTTCGATGGGTGTGGAAATCCGGTCGGTCGTTTGCGTGAGCGTAGAGGAATGTCGCAGCGAAAAATTCCCGCTTAACCGTCCCGATGCGGAGGAGGCGCTCCACATGCCGGCGGGCGCTTGCAACCAACCGGTCAACGCGCCGTTTTCAAAGTCGGCCGAAAACTGTGCACGGGCACACCATGCGGAACAAGCCAAGACAATGGTGATAATCTTTTTCATAAAGGATTCGTTTTAAGCAGTTCGTAGTCGTCCATTTTGCGTCTCACAGGGTCGCCGCGCCGAGTAAGGCCACATCTTCCTTTTGGGAATGGAGGATGGCGATGCGTTCGACCGTTTCGGGGTAGGGGAAGCGCTTGAGGCTTTCGTACATTGTTTCGCGGAAAAAGTCAAAAGCATGGGCAATGCTTCCGCCCAAAATAATAGCTTGCGGGTCGTAGGTAAACAAAACGGCTTTGATGAGGTTGCCGATGTGAGCGCCTGTTTCGCGCCACAAGTGTAAGGCATGCGGGTCGCCGGCGCATCCTCTCTCGTAGGCTTCCTTGCCGGTGATGCCGTGTTCTTTCACGAAGAAACAACCGCTGCAATAGTATTCAT
>JAIRKX010000223.1 GCA_031259805.1 Prevotellaceae bacterium
CACGATATTCCCCTGCACGTGGCACGAAACGGGCATCAGCGTCTGGGGACGCATCGCCGCCTGGCGCTACGAAGCCATGCTCCTGCCCGGCCTCGATTCCGAACTGTTCGGCGCCGAAAGATGGATCGGCAACGCATCGGCATCGCCCTACGAATTTCGCATTGCCAACAAATATGCTGCGGCGCTGCGCCTCGACAATTTTTCCGTCCGCGGCTTGAGGATGGGCATAAGCGCCTATTACGGCGAAAGTTTCAGAAACAGCCTGATGCCGTCATATGCCGAAAAGTTCGACCCTGTCAAGGGCGTTGTCAGCATCGGCAGTTTCGATTTCGAATACAGAGGCAGCAGGGTTGTGGCGCGCGGATATTTCGACTACGGGCATCTGGGCGACTCAAAAAGCATTTACACCTACAACCGGAGCCTGCCCAACCAGTCGCCATCGCCCCGCACGGCGATAGCATCCGACGCCATTGCGGCAGGCGTGGAAGCCGGTTACGACATATTCATGCACGTGCCTTCGCTCAAGGCGCAGAATCAGAAAATGTATCTCTTCGGGCGTTACGAATATTACGACTCGATGTATAAAACAGCGCGGGATGTGCAGGACGAGAAATGGTGCGGGCGGCAGCGAATCGTCGCCGGCTTGAACTATTTCCCGATCAGCGACATTGTCGTCAAGGCCGAATATGGCGTCGGACTGCTGGAAGCGCCGTTCAACAACGAACCGTCCGTCTCCATCGGCATTGCCTACGCAGGCTTTTTTACCAGATAATCATCAATTAATTATAATACATATACAAAATGAAAACGTTTAGATTTAGTGTTTATTTATTGCTTGCGACGATGTTTGCAGGCAGCGTGGTTTCCTGCGGCGATGACGACAACGATGTGGTCGACCCGTTCGAAGCAAAGGAAAAAGAATTTGCGGCAATTATCCCGCAGTACGTAAACAACACCGTCATTGTGACCTACAAGTCACTGGCCGATGCGACCATCAACCTGTATGACGCGCTTGTCGAACTGAAGGAAAACAAGACGCAGGCCAATCTCACAGCCGCTACGGACGCATGGATTACGACGCGCGTGTACTGGGAAAGAAGCGAAGCTTTCCTCTACGGTGCGGTAGCCGATTTCGGTATCGACCCGCATATCGATACGTGGCCGCTCGACGAGCCGGCTTTTAACAACACGATTCGCAATGCCGACTTTATTGAGAGCATGTCGGGCGACGACGGCGACGTATGGGTGGCCGAACATCTGGGATACTCGCTGCTGGGATTCCACGGCATCGAATATATCCTGTTTGCCGAAGGCCAGCCGAAGGATGTCGCAACTGTTACCGACAATGAACTGATTTATGCCACGGCCGTGGGCGGCGACCTGCGCAACCAGTGTATCCGCCTCGAGGCGTCGTGGGCAGGCATCGACAATGTCTCGTCGTTCAAGCAAAACCTGATAGAAGAACTCGAACTCGTCATAACCCCGTCCAACAGCGCCCTTTCGTATGGAGAAAACATGCTGAATGCAGGTCAGCCGGGAAGTACGTACCGCACTGTCACCGACGCCACGGTGGCCATCATCGAAGGCTGCCTCACGATTTCGACCGAAGTGGGTGAAGTGAAAATCGGCACGTCGTACAACAAAGACGACGAAGACTACATCGAATCGCCCTACAGCTACAACTCGAAAGTCGACTTTATCGACAACATCCGCAGCATCGAAAATGCCTATCTGGGCGGCGCAACCGAATCTGCACGCGGAGCGTCGGTAAGCGATTACGTCAAGAAGGAAGACGCCGCACTGGACGAAAAGATGCGCGCTGCCATCCAGAACGCCATCGCCAAAATCGACGCCATCCCTTACCCCTTCGCCATCAACTACGCTTCGGCGCAGGCCGGCGAGGCAATGGATGCATGTGCGGAACTGACCGATACTCTGACCGAAGTGAAAGTTTTATTGCAGAAATAAGCAGGTACGCGCGGAAAGCGAAAAAGGATGAAGATGAAAAAAATCAATGTATGCATTGCTTTTATATTGACGCTAACCTTGACGGCATGCGAGGATGGCGGCAACAATTCGCCGGAGCCTGTGCCGGAGGGTCTGTCGGAGGAATATTATACGGGCGGGCAACTCGGGACGGTGTTCAACGATACGCCCTTCGCCTACGAACAGCCTTCGCCGGCAGTCGAAGAGCAGGGCTTTTCGTACAGTTTCCAACTGGGCGAAGCTTTTTTTGAACACGAGTTCAATACCAACATCACGGGTACGCGGAAGGGGCTGGGGCCTGTCTCGGTACGCAGTTCATGCATCACCTGCCATCCGGGTTACGGGCATGGCAAACGCATGGACCGCTATCGCGCCAACGACTTCGGGAACGGCTACCTGCTTGTCGTGACAGACGAAAACGACAATTACGTGCCGCAGCTTACCGGCATGCCGCAGGTGCAGGCCGTTGCGCCATACCTGCCGCCGATAGACGAGACGGGAATCAAAATCGAATGGAGACAATATGTGGACGAGTACGGTAACGCATTTTCCGATGGCGAGAAATATAATTTGACCTATCCCGAAGTGACCATTCCCCGCGAAGCGTTCAATGTCTCCATGCCCGATTTCTACAAAGTCCGTCTCGAAGCCACCATCGGTATCTACGGTACGGGGCTGATCGACGCCATCCCCGACGATTCGCTGCTGGCGCAGTACGCCCGCGAGAAAAGCCTCGGACTGACGCTGAACGACGCCAAGTACCAGCCGGAAAACTTTATCAGAGAAGTCGACGGCACGTCGCATCCCGGACGGTATACCTACGGACTGACGCGGGGCACGCTGCAAAACGGTCCCGGCGCCAATGCCATCTGGAATATCACCAACGTGACGCGCTCCGACCGGCGCTACCACTACATCACGGAGACGTATGCCCGCGCCATGTCGCAAAACGAGGCCATTCAGCAGGCGCTCGGCAAAGATGAAGCGGCAATATACGCCGACCTGATGTCGAGAGAACTGCCTGTCGAGATGAGTGACGAAGATTATATCGACTTCATGGTCTGGCACCGCGGACTGGCCGTTCCCGCCGCACGCAACCTCGACGACCCCGTTGTGAAGAAAGGCAAGGAGCGATTCTACGAAATCGGATGCACGCTCTGCCACCGTCCCTCGTGGACAACCGGCACGGACAATTATTCCGGCGACCCGATGGTGGCCGGAAAACTGCCCCGCTACCCGAACCAGAAAATATGGCCGTATTCCGACTTCCTGCAGCACCGCCTCGAGATGGTCAACGACATCCGCACCGGCTGGTGCCGTACGACACCGCTGTGGGGCCGGGGACTGTCGGACAAATGCACAGGCGCAAGCGAACATCTGCACGACATGCGGGCGCGTAACTATACAGAAGCCATCATGTGGCACGGCGGCGACGCGAAAGTGGCAAAAGACAAATTCTATCGCCTGTCAAAAGAAGATAGAGATGCCATCATCCTGTTTCTGGAATCGATATGACACCGCAGGCGGGACGAACCGGTGATTGACGCGCGGACATGCATTTGCCCGTCTGTCGCGTAAACCGGATTATTTCCGCTTATTTTAAAAGAGAGACCCGCGTCGCAATCTGTGACGCGGGTCTTATCTTTTTTCATGATGTTATAGTATAATTATACCACAAAGAACATAAAGTTCTTTCTTTGTGTCTGCGGGATACAATTGTACTATAAACTGTTTATTTTTCAACACTAAATTATATATCGGGGATTAAATCTGTTGCTGATCGTAAGGTAAAAAAAAGAGCGGAAAACGGGACTCGAACCCGCGACCCTAACCTTGGCAAGGTTATGCTCTACCAACTGAGCTATTTCCGCAATTTTATCTTTCAACCTTGCCAAGGTTAGTCTTTACATCTAACTTTTTGGGGCAAGGTTATGCTCTACCAACTGAGCTATTTCCGCAATTTTATCTTTCAACCTTGCCAGGGTTAGTCTTTACATCTAACTTTTTGGGGCAAGGTTATGCTTTACCAACTGAGCTATTTTCGCATCTCGCGAATTGCGGTTGCAAAGATAGAATGTTTTTGCGAGAAAGAAAAGATTTTTTCGTGAAAAATTCTATCATTTTCCTAACCCGGTGGCTTCCAGCCATACATCTGCCATCAACTGCCGTCCGGGCAAGTCGGGATGCACGCCGTCGTTCGACCAGTATCTGGCCGGCGCCAGTTTTACCGCTGCATCGAATGCCGCCTGAAACGGTACGTGCACGGCGTTGAAATCGTCTGCAATTTTCTTCAGCGCAGCTCTGTAGCCGTCGAAAAACGGAAACCATCTCGGTTCGTCGATAGCCGAACCGCCTTTTATGGCGAACGGCTCGCATAAAACCAACTGGACATTCGGCAACTTTTCTTTCGTATATTTCAGCAGGTCGCGCAAATCTTCGTCGTAGACTTCGACCGTGCCTTTGTA
>JAIRKX010000025.1 GCA_031259805.1 Prevotellaceae bacterium
CTACGGAAGTTTCGTAGTGTCCTCCGAAAGTTTCGTAGTATCCTCCGAAAGCTTCGTAGTGTCCTCTGGAACTTCCGTAGTGTCCTCCGAAAGTTTCGTAGTGTCCTCCGAAAGCTTCGTAGTATCCTCCGGAAGCAACGCCGGGGTTCGGGCGGACAGGGCGGGCAGGTATGATCGATTGGTTGAACATTCAGGTTAAATTTATTTATAATCGTTAATGTGGGTGCAAAGATACCTTTTTTTTTATATACTGCAAATTTTTTTTTAAATATTATAAAAAATTTTTTTGTGGGTAAATTTAAGGAACAAATGCCGCCGCCCAACCGCCCTCCAATCACTTTTCGCCGCCCCGTCATTCCGAACTGCGAGGAACGAAGCAGGAGGAATCTCCTCCTTGTTTGGATTGCTTCGTCGCGGAGCCTGCCCCGAGCGTAGCGTGGGGGCTCCTCCTTGTTTGGATTGCTTCACGGCTCGTGCGCCTGACGGCACGCCTCGCGCAATTGCTAATTTTTCGCTACATTTGCATTCTCAAAATGCAACAACTATGTCCACTGTTTACTTTACTAACTTACGCACGACTGCATCGCTGAATTTGCAGGGCAAAATGGAACGATTGGTGCGGGCGGCCGGCATCGAAGAAATGGATTTCAAAGACAAGTTTACCGCCATCAAGATTCATTTCGGCGAACCGGGGAATCTGGCCTACATCCGGCATAATTACGCCTGCCGGATGGTGGAAATCCTGCAAGCGCTGGGAGCGAAAGTCTTCCTGACCGACAGCAATACGCTTTACTCCGGACGCCGGGCAAATGCTATCGACCACCAGATAGGCGCGTTCGAGAATGGATTTACGATGACAAGCGTCAAAGCGCCCGTCATTATCGCCGACGGGTTGAAGGGAACGGAATATGTAGAGATACCGGTCGGGTCGGATATCTGTAAATCGGCGAAAATCGGTGCAGCCATTGCAAACGCCGACATTATTATCAGCATGAATCATTTTAAGGGGCACGAGCAGGCCGGGTTCGGCGGTGCGCTAAAAAATATCGGAATGGGTTCGGCCAGCCGCGGCGGGAAGCTCGACTTGCATTCATCGTCGCAGCCGCGCATCGAGACAGCGAACTGTACCGCCTGCCGCCAATGCGTGCGCTTCTGCAACTACGGGGCGATCACGATCGACGCCACCCGCACGGCCGTAATCGACTACCGGAAATGCGTCGGCTGCGGGCAGTGCATTGCAGTATGCCGCTTCGACGCCGCACAGCCGGTGTGGAATAATTCGTCGGAGACGATGAACCGCAAAATCGCCGAATATACCTACGCAATATTGAAGGACAAACCCCATTTCCATGTGAATTTCATCATGAACGTATCACCCGACTGCGACTGTTGGGCAAGCAACGACGTACCGCTTGTGCCCGACATCGGCATCGCCGCCGCATTCGACCCCGTAGCGCTCGATCAGGCCTGCGCCGATATGGTTACCGCCGCCCCATCGCTGCCCGGCTCGCGCGGCAATGAAGACGGACGGCTCGACTTGACCGGCAAAGACAAATTTCATCATGTTCATCCAAACACCAACTGGCGCGTAGGATTGCAGCATGCCGAGAAAATGGGCCTCGGCGTTACCGAATATAATATAGTACACGTATGAATTACGTATCACGCAGAGAAATTATAAACAATAAACAATAAACAATAAATTACATGAAACAAATTATTCCACTACTCTCCTTTGCCGTACTGTTCTTAATTGTCGTAATAAGCATCAGTCGACTATGGGAAATAACCGAGAAGCCGAACTATACGCAATACGTCGATCCGTATATCGGTTCGGGCGGGCACGGGCATGTGTTCGTCGGCGCTAACGTTCCCTTCGGGCTGGTACAACTGGGGCCGTCGAACATCCCTCAGACGTGGGACTGGTGCTCGGGGTACCACATTTCCGACTCGACGATTATCGGCTTTAGCCACATGCACCTCAGCGGTACAGGTATCGGCGACTTGGGCGACATCAACCTGATGCCCGCCGTCGGCCACGTAACCCTCAGTCGCGGCGCGGCCGGCGACTACCATACCGGACTGTATTCCCTCTTCCGCCGCGAGACCGAAACGGTGAAGGCCGGCTACTATGCCGTGCATCTCGACCGCTATAATATCGACGTGGCGCTGACAGCCACCAAGCGCGTGGGCTTTCATCGCTACACATTCCCTGCCGCGACGGATGCGAAGGTGGTTATTGACCTCGAAAACGGACAATGTTGGGACAAACCGGTAGAAGGATACCTCGTACAGGAGAACGATACGGTGGTGTCGGGCTACCGCTATTCGAGCGGATGGGCGCGCGACCAGCGGGTGTATTTTACGGCAGTGTTCTCGAAGCCGATCACGCGCTTCACGGCAACGACGCCGGCAGGCATGTCCGAAGAGGAATCCGACCGCGAAAAGAAAGGCGAGAAGGTCTACGGTCTGGCGTTTTTCGATATGTCCGACGGCGGGGAATTGTACGTTAAGGTGGCGCTCTCGCCGGTGAGCATCGACAACGCCCGGAAGAACATGCAGTCCGAATTGCCCGGATGGGACTTCGCGCAAACCGTGCAACTGGCCGATATAGCATGGAACGACGAACTCTCCAAGATCGACATTCGTACCGGCGACGAAAACCTGAAACGCACATTCTACACAGCGTTATATCATACAATGGTGGCCCCGTCGGTATTTTGCGACGTCAATGGCGACTACCGCGGTGCAGACGGGCAGATGCACGCCGGCGAAGGGTTTACGAACTACACGACCTTCTCGCTGTGGGACACCTACCGCGCGGCGCATCCGTTGATGACCCTCATTCATCCCGAGAAAATGAACGACATCATCCGCACGATGCTGACGATTTACCGGCAGCAGGGCAAGCTACCCGTATGGCATCTGATGGGCTGCGAAACCGACTGCATGGTGGGCAATCCCGGCATTCCGGTCGTGGCCGACGCCTTGCTGAAAGGCTACGACGGCTTCGACCGGGAGCTGGCCTTCGAGGCAATGCGCACGTCCGCCATGCTCGACGAACGCGGCCTGAAATACCTGAAGGAATACGGCTACATCCCCTACGATAAAGAGGAAGAAGGACTGGCAAAGTGCATGGAATACGCCATTGCCGACTGGAGCATTGCACAGGTGGCGCAGGCGTTGGATAAAGCCGACGACTACCGGTATTTCCTGCAACGCAGCAAGTCCTACGCGGCGTATTTCGATACGACGACCGGCTTTGTACGCGGACGCTCGTCCGACGGCGCATTCCGTCCGGCGTTCAACCCCTTTGAATCGGTGCATCGCGACAATGACTATACCGAAGGCAATGCGTGGCAGTACACATGGCTTGTTCCGCACGACGTCGAGGGGCTGGTCGGGCTGTTCGGCAGCCGGGAGCGGTTTATCGAAAAGCTCGACTCGCTGTTTATTGCCGAAGGGTCGCTGGGCGAGCACGCCTCGCCCGACATCAGCGGGCTGATCGGGCAGTACGCCCATGGGAACGAGCCGAGCCACCATATAATATACATGTATCCCTACGTCGGGCAACCGTGGAAAACGGCCGACAAAGTACGCGAGACCCTGGACGTTATGTACCACAACACGCCGGACGGACTGTCGGGCAATGAGGATGTGGGGCAGATGTCGGCGTGGTATGTATTGTCGGCGATGGGACTGTATCAGGTCGAACCGGCGGGCGGAAAATATATCTTCGGCAGTCCGGTCATCGACCGCGCGGTGATCAAGGTCGCCGGCGGGAAGACCTTCACGATCGAAGCCGTCAACAACAGCGCCAACAACAAATACATCCAACGCGCCATGCTCAATGGACAGCCGTATGACAATTACTATATCCTCTTCCGCGACATCATCGGCGGCGGCAAACTCACCTTAGTGATGGGGGACGTGAAGCGTTAAGTGAGCCTGCGGAGGATGAAATGATGAAAAGGTGAAATGATGAAAACACATGGATATTCTTGGCTTTTATTCGCCCTGCTGGCCGCGACGCTACTCCTGCCGCTGCCGGCACAGGCTTCCGTAGCGGACAGCATCCGAAAGGAAACGTTGATCTATGCCGTCAAGGGCGTCGACACGCTGCGGATGGATAAATACGACACGCCGGCGACGACCGGCAACCGCCCCTGCATGATCTTCGTCTTCGGCGGTGGCTTTGCCGCCGGTGCGCGCGATGCGAAGGACTATCTGTCCTTCTACCGGCGGCTGGTGCATAACCATTATACGGTGATCGCTATCGACTACCGGCTGGGGATGCGCAACCTCAAAGCGCAACTGCGTCCGGGGCAGGGAAAACGGCAACTGTTCGAGCAGGTGGTCTCCATCTTCGACGGCAGTATCACGATGGCGGTCGAAGACCTGTTCGACGCTACCAGCTACGTGGTTGCCCATGCAGCCGACTGGCAAATTGACACCGGACGGATCATCGCGTGCGGGTCGAGCGCCGGCGCTATCACGGTATTGCAGGGCGAATATGAACGATGCCATGCCGCGCCACTGTCGCAAAGGCTGCCGACGGGATTCCGTTATGCCGGCGTCATCTCGTTTGCCGGCGCTGTTTTCAGCACCTCCGGCGCGCTGAAATGGAACGTCCGCCCTGCACCTCTGCTCCTCTTCCACGGCGATACTGACAAAGACGTGCCCTACGATCATATCCGTTTCCGCCGCATAGGTTTTTACGGCTCGAAGTACATCGCCGGACAACTGAATGCGCTCCACACACCTTATTATTTCTACACCGTCGAAAACACCGGCCATGCCGTTTCCTACCTGCCGATGGAACAAAATTGGGCGGAGATAGACACCTTCCTCAGAAAGATGGTAAACGACCGGCAACGCCTGCGCATCGAAACAACCGTCGCGCCGCTGGACATACCGGAACAGAAAAAGAAACTAACCCTGACGGATTTCATTCGCTCCCTGAAGCTATAACCCTAAAAACCGCTATCATGCCACGTGTTATTTTACTCACCGACCTGACAGAAGAATACGCCAAGAACCTGCTTAAGGGGATTGTCCGCTATTCCAAGAAACACGAGCCATGGGTGGTGTGCAAGATGCCTTTTTCGTACCGCATCGAACACACTTTCGAAGGCGTGCTCGAATGGGCAAAGGAATGGAGGGCCGACGGCATTATTGCTCAATTCTACAACACGGACAACGTGTCGATCTTCCGCGAGAACGGCATCGTTGCCATTGCGCAGGATTTTAAAGCCCGGTTTACCGAAATCCCGAACATCACCGGCGCACACCGCGATACCGGCAAAATGGGTGCGGACTACTTCATACGGAAAGGATTTAAGAATTTTGCCTTCTATGGCTTCAAAGATATTGTATGGTCATCCGAACGCTGCGAAGGCTTTGTAGAAGAAATCAGCAAATACCACCTGGAGAAACATTTCTACGAATACCGCAATACCGATTTTAATAAACTATGGTACTACGAATCCGCCCCGCTGATTGCATGGCTGCAAAAACTGCCCAAACCGATCGCCCTCATGGCCTGCGACGACAATCAGGGGCATCACGTCGCCGAACTGTGCAAAGTATGCGGCATCAAAATACCGGAAGAAGTCGCCCTGTTGGGCGTCGATAACGACGAAGCCATTTGCACCCTCTCCGACCCGCCGCTGTCGTCGATTAATCAGGCGGTCGAAAAGGGCGGCTACGAAACGGCGCGGTTGATGGACAACCTGATCAAAAACCCGAATGCCTCCTACGAAGACATCGTCGTATACCCGACCCACATCATCACCCGACAGTCGACCGACATCTACGCCGCGAACGACAAATACATTTCTACGGTGCTCCGCTACATCCATCAACACACCGACAAAAAGTTTCGCATAGAAGACCTCACCCGCCTCGTGCCGCTTTCACGCCGCCTGCTCGAAAATCGCTTCAAGCAGGAAATCGGTATGCCTATTTACACTTATGTAACGAACCTTCGCATCGAACGCTTTGCCTACCATCTATTAGAAACCAACGCGCCCATCACGGAAATCATCGACGAAATGGGATTCTCGGACTATAAAAACATTGCCCGCCTGTTCAAGAAAGTTAAAGGCTGCACCCCTTCGCAATTCCGGGTGCAGAACTCAATAACATAGCATAAAGCGCGCCGGCCGGGGGATGAAGATAGATGAGAATAGGTGAAATAACATATCAATCATATCAATCATAGTTCAGACAGTAGCCCAGGGATGACGCATCCTACATTTAGTGTCATGTCAACGCTTGGTCGTCATTGCGAGGGCGCAGCCCGAAGCAATCCAGCGTTTCGTATTTTCTGGATTGCTTCACTTCGTTCGCAATGACGAAATATGACAATATTCGGTTGACACGACATTAGTTGGAAAAACGCACGCGCGAGCATGATTTGGAAGATATTCCTCCCTACTAAGGAGGAATGTCTCCTCCTACTAAGGGGGAATGTCTCCCCCTACTAAGGGAGGGTGTCTAGGTCACTGGTGACCGAGACTCTAGGTCACTGGTGACTGAGAGTCTCGGTCACCGGTGACTGAGAGCACCAGTGCTCGGGGCTCTATAGCACCGGCGTCTGCTAAGGATGAATGTCTCCTTATTTATCGTTATTGCATCGATACAATACTATGCACGGGCATAACTTTATACAATAAAAGCATGCGGCAATTGGCTCCGATTCCCGTAGGGGAACCGAAGCGTAGGGGAACCCGGCACAGCCAATATCTCTGTAAGCTTCTAAAAAATGAGATGCGTCAGCCCTGGACAGTAGCCCTGCCGGCGCGCTTCTCGCATCTTGCTTTACGCTTCAATTGTCAATTTTCAATTCCTTTCCTTCCTTTAGTTGGGCGTGGGTGATGAAGTAACCGACGAGCGGTTGGCGGTTGTAGGTGATCGTTTTGATTTTTCGTCCGGTGCGTTGCTGTTTGCGAATGGTGAAGCGGACGTCATCGAGGGCAAAGGATACGCGGTCAAACAGGGGGACGGTTATGATGTAGGTGTCATCGGCGGGGGAGAAGGGATAAAGGCCTATGGCGTTGAAGACGTACCATGAGGACATCTCGCCGGCATCGTCCATGCCCGCTAAGGCAAGCCCGTGCTCGCCCATGCCGTAGAAGTGTTCGAGTAGCGTGTCGATTAATGCTTGCGATTTCTCCTGCCGTCCGACAAAGTAATACAGGTACGGGTAATTGTGGTCGGGCTGATTGCCGTGGCAGTATTGGCCGATGAAGCATGACAGGTTGTGCGCTTCATATCCTTTCCATGGGATGGTGAACAGCGAGTCGAGTTTTCGTTCAAAGTCATCGGGGCTTCGGTAGAGGCTTATCAGGCCGTCGACGTCGTGGGGGGCAAAGAATGATGATTGCCATGCGTTGGCTTCGCGGTACATGTACTCGTAGTAGGGATAGTAGGGGTCGAAATTTTTCACCCACTCGCCGTTGGCCAGCCGTCCGCGCATCAAGCCGGTAGAGGGGTCGAAAAGGTTTTTGTAGCTGACGGTGCGGCGCATCAGCATGGCGTAATTCGCAGTGTCATTCAAGGCTTTTGCCAGCAAGGCTACCGCGTAGTCGTCGTATGCGTATTCGAGGGTTTTCGTAACGCCGGCGCTCGCTACGGTTTCGGTGTTGGGGTGTTCAATATCGGGTTCCGGAATGTAGCCTTTTTCCATGTATTGGTTCAGGTAAGGGCGGCTGCGGCTTTCGATGGTGGCATTTCGCAACAGCAACCGATAGGCGCTGTCCACATCAAACCCTCTCAAGCCCCGCAGGTAGGCTCCTGCCACAAACACGGCGGCATGGTCGCCATGAAAAAAGGTGGGCATAAAGCCGGTCTTCCCGCCCCTGTCGGTGATGGAGCGAATGACGTCGACCGCTACCGAAGGGGAGAGCATATCGAGCAGCACCAGCTTATTCCGGTGGTCGTCCCAGAACGAGGGGTCGGTGTAGTAGCGAAAGCCTTTGTTGGTTACGGCGCCGTGAATGTCCAGAAAGTCGCCGTTGGCGTCGCTGCGCAACGCCGGCCAGAGGAAGGCGCGGTAGAGCGAGGAGTAGAAGATGGTGCGCTGCCGCTGCGTACCGCCCCACACGCGGATCTTCGACAGCAGGGTTTCCCACGTATCGGTAGCCTCCGCCCGCACGTCTGCAAAGCTTTTTGCCGCCATTTCTTTGGCAAGGTTGTTTTTTGCATTTTCGACGCTCACAAATGAAAATCCGATTTTCAGCTCCAGCGGCGCGTTGTTTTTTTCGCTTGCAAAATGGAGCATCGGCACTATCCGCCGCCCGCTGATTAGCGAGTCTATCGCTTGTATTTTGTAATTGGACGTGGCGTAAAAATATATTTTTTCGCCGGCGTGCTGAAAGCCCGTAAACGCTTTTTCACCGTCCTGCGCAATGTGCCATTCCCGCACCCTTTCATTCGAGCGTGCGAGGTCGACCAGCAGCTTTTTTTCCTGCCCTTTCCGGTAGGTATATCGGTGGTAGGCGCATCGCAAGGTAGCGGTCAGCTCGGCATGGATGCCGTAACGTTCGAGAAGTACACGGTAGTAACCCGGATGTGCTTCTTCGTTGTCGTGGCTGTAGCCCGAGCAATAATCATCGGGCGCAACAGCGCCCGTAACCGGTAGCAAAGGGACGTGGCATAAATTCCAGTGCCCTTTGTTGGTGTGCGTAAACCCGAAGATAACGGTGTCTTCGTACTGGTAGCCCGACCCGCTGCGGAACTGGGTTACAGGGCTCACCTGCACCATGGCGTTGGGCAGCGAGGCGCCGGGAAAGACTTCGGCGCCCCACGTCCGGTGGGTTGGCGTGTAGCCAATATCAATGCTATCCCACAGCGTAGTGGTGCCGAACAGCGGATTGGCGTAATCGGTGAGCCGCACTTGCGATGGCGAGCATGCAACAGCCCACGTTACCAGCAGGATGCCTGCCACCTGCAGGGCGCAGGTATTGTACTTTTTTTTCATATCTTATGTTTTATTACCGACGAATGCAAAGTTAATAATTTAATTTTACTCATGGCAGCCTGTTCATCGCTTCTATCAACATGCAGCCGCTGGTTTGCTCCGTTAGCCCGGTTTCCGAGCCCGGCTTACTGCGCCAATTCGTGCCGAATAGTACACTCGCCTTGTTGGTACCCTTTGTCCATAGCGTTTCTGCGTTGTACTGCAAAAATTGGATATAACGCTTCTTTGTGGCGCCATCCAACCGCTCTTGCCGTATCAGCTC
>JAIRKX010000215.1 GCA_031259805.1 Prevotellaceae bacterium
CGTCATTCCGAACTGCGAGGAACGAAGCAGGAGGAATCTCCTCACATTCGCTCCTACCCTGACAGCGGGCAGGTGCATCAGGGAGGAGATTCCTCCGCTGCGCGGCTCGTTCCTCGCGCACTCCGGTCGGAATGAAGGCGTTGTTGTATTGTGCATTGTTGCCCGTGAGGGCAATTGCTCGAACCGATGACTTGTATGAAACGCTCTATTCCCCGGCGATACGCAAGAGCAATGCAGCTGTTTAAGCCTTTTGCAACTAACTGACTCGTTGTAAGTTGGGGGGATTAAATATCAAAAAAAACGACATCGCCTCGGCGTCCGGGGGACGCGAAGCAGGCACAGTCGGATGTTTCGATGTATTCATTTTCTGTCTTTCTTCACTTGAAAGCACAAATATACATACTTTTTTGAAATATGAAAATGTTTTCCGCAATTTTTGGGCTTTTTTGTGGCGCGACTAATCAAGCAGCAGCCGGAGGCTACAGCATCGCGGCGGCATCCCTCTGCCTGTTCCCCGTAATCCATTTTTCCACCACGAGCGGGAAATGCCGATATTCCAGTTCATGGATTCGTGCAGCCAGCTGCTCCGGCGTATCGTCGGGCGCAACGGGGCAGACGGCCTGAAAAAGAATACGCCCCCTGTCGTATTCGCTATCGACCTCGTGAATCGTAATACCCGATTGAGTTTCCCCGCCGGCGATCACAGCGCGATGGACATGCATCCCATACATACCCTTGCCTCCGTGAGCAGGCAGCAACGCCGGATGAATATTCAGGACGGGGTATTTTTCGAGCAGATAATCGGGCGCAAGCCAAAGGAAGCCGGCCAGCACAATATACCCGGTACGGTATTCGCGCAAGGCAGCCAACACCGTATCACTTTCGTAAAAATCGCGCCGGTTGAAAACTTTTACCGGCACGCCGGCCAGCCTTGCCCGGTCGATAACACCGGCCTTCGGATTATTCGTAAGAATCAACCCGACCCGAATAGACGGATGTTTCTTAAAATACGCGACCAGATGCTCGGCATTACTGCCCGACCCCGACGCAAAAACGCTTATAAAATTCATAGCCTTGTAAAATTATTTATACAAATATAATAAGTAAAACTTTGCCGAAATTAAAAAAAACACTACTTTTGTGCCGACAAAAATAAAACAAAATATTTTGGTATCTCAGAAATAAGTATTTTCTTTGCATCCGGAAATTTAAAAAAGAACATTTAAAATTTAAAATTATTAACTAAATTGTATTATTATGGCAGACATTGCAGCAAAAGTAAAAGCAATTATTGTGGACAAATTAGGCGTTGACGAAAATGAAGTAACCCCTACCGCAAGTTTTACTAACGATCTTGGCGCAGACTCACTGGACACCGTTGAGTTGATTATGGAATTCGAAAAAGAGTTCGGAATCACTATCCCCGATGACGCAGCCGAGAAAATCGGCACCGTCGGTGATGCTATTGCGTATATTGAACAACAAAGCGCACAATAGTCGTCCCGCAGGTCGCAAAAACGCAGGGTTTAGTGTTTAATCAGAAAATTATTTATGGAATTAAAACGTGTAGTTATTACCGGCTTGGGGACGATCAATCCACTGGGGAATTGTATTGAAGACTATTTTACGAATCTTCTGAAGGGGGTAAGCGGCGCTGAGTTGATAACATATTTTGATACCACACTCTTTAAAACAAAGTTCGCCTGCGTGGTGAAAAACTATGACGCCTCCGCTTTTGGGATCGACCGTAAGGAAGCCCGCAAGTTGGACCTGTACGCGCAATATGCGCTGGTCGCTGCCGGCGAAGCCGTACAGGATTCAGCAATCAATGCCGAAGCTATAAATCACGACCGCGTAGGCGTGATTTGGGCTTCGGGAATTGGCGGTATCCAAACCTTCTTTGAAGAAGTGAAGAACTTTGTACAGGGTAATTTTGTACCCCGCTACAGTCCGTTCTTTGTCCCTAAAATGATTTCGGATATTGCCGCCGGCCATATTTCCATGAAATACGGATTCCGCGGCCCGAACTACGGGACAGTCTCCGCGTGCGCCTCCTCGACAACTGCGATGTGCGACGCCTTCAACCTGATCCGCCTGGGTAAAGCCAATGCGATTGTCGTCGGCGGCTCCGAAGCGTCGGTGAACGAAGCGGGTGTCGGCGGCTTCAATGCAATGCAAGCCCTCTCGACCAACAACGAAAATTATAAAACCGCTTCGCGCCCGTTCGACAAAACGCGCGACGGCTTTGTGATGGGCGAAGGCGGCGGCGGGTTAGTCTTTGAGGAATACGAGCACGCATTGACGCGTGGAGCAAAAATCTATGCGGAAGTGATCGGCGGCGGCATGTCGGCCGATGCCTTCCACATCACGGCATCGCATCCCGACGGGCTGGGCGCTATCCTGTCGATGAAATCGGCGTTGGAAGATGCCGGCATCGGTCCCGAAGAAGTGGATTATATTAATGTCCACGGTACGGCGACGCCTGTAGGCGATCCGGCGGAACTGAAAGCCGTAAAATCGGTATTTGGCGACCATGTCTACAAGCTAAACATCAGTTCGACCAAATCAATGACCGGCCATTTGCTTGGCGCTGCCGGCGCGATAGAAGCGCTGGCCTGTATCTGCGCCATCCAACGCAACACTGTCCCGCCGACTATTAATTTTGAAACGGAAGACGAAAATATCGACTACCGTCTCAATCTTACGTTGAACAAAGCGCAACCGCGAGACGTCCGTATTGCTCTGAGCAACACATTCGGCTTCGGAGGCCATAATGCCTCGATTATTTTGAAAAAGATATAAAATTGCTGTTTGCGCATTTTATAAAAGCCGACGGAAAAGTATTGTTCACGCCGTATAAAACGATCCTTTCTGTCGGTTTTACTTTGTTGCTGAGGCGTTGATTTGTGGAGATGTTTATTCACCCTTTTACCCCTTATACAAGTGCTTTCACAGACTTATACATATAAAAAGTCTTTCGCGCTGGAAAACGGCGGGTCGCTGCCGGAGATCGAAATCAGCTACCATAGCAGCGCCGGGAGACCCGACGGCAAAAAGGTCGTATGGATTTGCCATGCGCTTACGGCAAACTCCAACCCCGAAGAGTGGTGGACGCCGCTGGTAGGCGCCGGTCGATATTTCGATACGGAGAAGTATTATGTTATTTGTGCGAATATTCTGGGCTCGTGTTACGGCTCGACCGGGCCGCAATCAATCAACCCCTCCGACGGCAAGCCGTATTTGCTCAACTTTCCGCTGATTTCTATTCGGGATATGGTGGCGGCGCACGAACTGCTGCGGACACACTTGGGTATCGACCGCATCGACCTGCTGATTGGCGGCTCGAGCGGCGGGTTTCAGGCGGTGGAATGGGCGGTGTCGAACCCGTCGCTGGTGCGGCATCTGTGCCTGATTTCATGCAATGCGCGTATCAGCCCGTGGGGGACGGCCTTCAACGAGTCGCAACGGATGGCGCTGACGTCCGATGCGACGTTTGAAGCGCAGCAAAGCGTCGCGGGCGGCGTAAAGGGATTGCAGTGTGCGCGGTCTGTGGCGCTGTTGTCGTACCGCTCCTATGCCGGCTACGCGGCTACGCAGGCCGAACCCGACGACGATTGTATGCTCGCACAACGGGCGTGCAGCTATCAGCGCTATCAGGGGAAGAAGCTGTCGAACCGGTTTAATGCCTACGCTTATTACTACCTTACGTTGAGCCTCGATACGCATAACGTAGGGCGCGGGCGCGGCGGTGTCGCACAGGCGCTGGCGTCGATTACGGCAAAGACATTATGTATCGCCATCGACAGCGACGTACTGTTTCCGGTATGCGAGATGGATTACGTCGTACGGCATATCCCGCAAGCGCAGTTAGGCGTCATCTCCTCCGCCTGTGGCCACGACGGTTTTTTGCTGGAATATGAACAGCTCATCGGAAAATTAACCACCCTGTTCCCTCAATAATAAAACGAAATCAGTAATTAAACAATCATGCAAGTATTAAAATTCGGCGGCTCATCGGTAGCCACTTCGGAAAACATCAATAAGGTTATCGCGATTGTGAAGGCGGCGATTAACCGCGATAAAACAATTTGTGTGGTGTCGGCTATCGGCGGTTGTACCGATATGCTGATTCGCATCGGGAAATTAGCCGAAAGCGGCAACAAGGATTACGAGCCACTGGTCGATGCGCTGGAACAACGTCACCGCGCCCTGATAGACGAGCTGATTGCGCCCGACTTCCGCGAGAGCCTGACGGGGAAAATCACCGACCTGTTCGACGAGTTGAAAGGCGTGCTGAACGGCGTGTTCCTCATCCGCGAAATCAGTCATGCGACGATGGATTTAATTATGAGTTTCGGCGAATTGTTTTCGACGGCAATCATCGCCGAACGGTTTTCGTCGACCGGCATTTCCTGTAAATGGATCGACGCCCGCGAGCTTATCAAAACAGAATACATCCGAAGGCAAAACATCGTGCTTAAAGATGAAACGTTCCGGCAGATCAAGCAGCAACTGGCCGGCAATAACTGCAAGCTCTACATCGTGCCCGGTTTCATTGCGTCGGACAAAACCAACCGGACGACGACGCTGGGGCGCGGCGGGTCGGATTATACGGCGTCGCTTATGGCGGTGGCGGCCGGGGCGCGACGGCTCGAAATATGGACGGACGTGGACGGAATGATGACCGCCGACCCGCGTATCGTGCCCGACGCCCGCACCATTACGCACATCTCCTACAAGGAAGCGTCGGAGCTGTCGCACTTCGGGGCGAAGGTCATTTACCCGCCCACCATTCAGCCGGTCATCGACAGCGGCATTCCCATATTGGTAAAAAATACGTTTGCCCCCGAACACGCGGGGACGCTCATCGAGCGTAATCCGCCGGAAGGCACAGGCAAAATCAAAGGCATTTCGGGCAACAGCCACATTGCGCTACTGTCGATGGAAGGCAGCGGGATGGTGGGCGTGCCGGGGTATTCGAGCCGGCTGTTTGATGTGCTGGCCAAAAACCAAATTAACATCATCCTGATTACGCAAGCATCGTCGGTCAATACGATGCTGGTAGCCATCGAAGAGGCGGATGCGGAAAAGGCAAAGCAGTCCGGCGACGAGTTGTTTGCCTATGAAATATCGTTGAAGAAAATCGAACCGCTGAAGGTCGAAAAGGGCTTTTCGATAATCAGTCTTGTGGGCGATGACATGAAGAACCAGTCGGGCGCGGGCGGGCGTATGTTTGAGGCGATAGGCAGCAAGGGGATCAGCATTCGCGCCATTGCGCAGGGATCGTCCGAAAAAAACATCTCGGCGGTAGTGCAAACCGACGATTTCGACGAGGCAATACAAGCGATCCACAATGAGTTTTTTGGCGCGTCGAAGAAACAAATCAACCTGTTTATCGCCGGCTACGGCAATGTAGGCAAATCGCTGGTCGAAATGATCGAGCAGCGACGCCACAGCTTGTCGGAAAGCATAGGCGTAGAGATAAACATCATCGGCATTTGCAACAGCACAAAAATGCTGTTCGACACCAAAGGCCTGCATATCGACGCCATCAACCGGACGCTGACCAAAGGCGGGAAACCGACATACAAAACGATGGATTTTATTGATGAAATTGAACGGCTGGCGCGCCCGAACAGCCTGTTTGTCGACTGCACGTCGGATTTGCAGATTTCGACGCTATACCAGCAAATCCTGTCGGAGAAAATCGGCATTGTAACCTGCAATAAGATTGCCAATTCGCTCGACATTCAATACTACCGCGGCGTCCATGCGACGGCCAAACGCGAGGGCGTGCCGTTTCGCTATGAAGCTAATGTAGGCGCGGCATTGCCGATTATTTCGACCATCCGGCAAATGCTCAACAGCGGCGACAAAATCTACCGGATAGAGGCCACCCTGTCGGGATCGCTCAATTATCTTTTCAACACGTACAACGGCACGGCGCCATTTGCGTCGGTCATCCGCGACGACCAGCGGCTGGGATACACCGAACCCGACCCGCGCACCGACCTGAAGGGGCTTGACCTGATGAGAAAAGCGCTCATCCTCGGACGTGAAATCGGAATGGAGATCAATATCACGGACATCGAAATTCATTCATTCCTCCCCGAAGAATGCCTGAACGGTGGCGTCGAGGATTTTTATGCGGCAGTGGAACGGAACGAATCGTACTTCAAAACGTTTTACGATCGCGCCGACGACGAAGGTAAGAAAGCGGCGTTTTGTATCGAAATCGAAAACGGCCATATTAAAGCAGGCGTACAATTGTTCGACAGCGCCCATGCATTCTACGCCTCTCGCGGCAGCGATAATGTGATTATCCTCTACAGCGACTTCTATCCTAACGGTCTGCGTATCCAGGGCGCCGGCGCCGGCACGAAACAAACAGCATCGGGATTGCTTAATGATATCCTGCTGTAATGTAAGAATTGCTTGCGGCGTAATGCATACCTCTACGTTACCGCTCGACGCCTCCACCCGGGTCGGCAGCAGGACAAAAACAAGTCTGTTAATAATTTGTCGATAAATCCTGCGGGTGTATTTCAAATTGTCGCAAACCCGGCTTATCGTAGCCGTCTTTGCGAGGACAAAGCCCGAAGCAATCCAGTGCGTGCGCTCCGGTCAAGAGATTCCTCCCTCCGCACCCTGCGGGTGCTCCGCTCGGAATGACGGCCGCTTTTGAAGGGAGAGGAGCGGTGGGGCGGCGGCTGCGCCGCCGCCCAACCGCGCTCCAATCACTTTTCGCCGCCCCGTCATTCCGAACTGCGAGGAACGAAGCAGGAGGAATCTCCTCGCAATGACGGAGCAATGAATCGCCACATCGCCACATCATCACATATGTATTAGATGCGTCAGCCCTGCCCGCAACCGGAAACAG
>JAIRKX010000231.1 GCA_031259805.1 Prevotellaceae bacterium
GATTCCGTCTGTTTAGATTCTAAATAGTCGGAGTTAGGGTGTGATTCCGTCTGTTTAGATTCTAAATAGTCGGAGTCGGGGTGTGATTCCGTCTGTTTAGATTCTAAATAGTCGGAGTCAAGGTGTGTTTTTTTACACAGAGAGGCACAGAGGGGCACGGAGAGCCACAGAGGGAGACAGAGGGAGGCTGGGGACATTGTCCACCCCCGCCCTGCGGGCGAAAGCGGCGTATACGTTGATGTTCCATAGCCAATCATTACATTCCCATTCTCTGCCACCTTCAGCTGCCCCCACGCCACTGTTGCGCAGCAGGCCATCAATCCCATTAAAATTACTTTCGTTTTCATGATTTTTCGTTTTTCATTTCCTCCCTCTTCCCCCCTCCCACGCAAGCGCAGGAGAGGGGTTTCGAGAGTGAGGACTTTTCATTAGTTCGCACTTGCTGCTTTTTTGTAGATGAATACGGCATCAAGATTAAATTCTGTGCCTGCTACACCGCCGCTTGAGAACGATGGCAAGTAGCCTTCTCCTGAAGATGGCCATATCCAGCCACGACCAGCGATTGTAGACATAGGAACATCAAAATGATGCCATTCCCCGTCGTGCGGGTAATCCTCCACCCAAGCGGTGTTTGCCGGCGCTTGCGCCGGAGGCCCTGCGTAGATTTTTATTTCACCGTCTCGGGGGACGCCCGGCCACCCGAAATTGAACTGATACCCTGCGTTGGGTTGGTTGGTGGGGCTTTTAATAGCGAAATGGAAATGATAGTCCGCCGCATTATTAGAAAGCTCTGTTAAATCGGTATTCAGCAGAAATCCGCCACCGCTCCATCCATGAGTACTAACAACCCACGCCATATAGCCTTCCGGTTGTCCATAGGCATTCGGCCCATTGGCTGTTCCGAAGTCATAAGTAAGAAGGCCTGTCCCTTCTGTAATCCAATTGAAGATAGTGTTTACGACGTCATCTGGCAGAAGTTTTTTCTTTACCCTTGTTCCCTGCAAGTCTCCGCCCAACGCGGCAAAGCTCACATCGTCTAAGTAGATAACATAGTAATCGCTCCCCTTCAAACTTTCGTGGAGGTCTACCGGAATAGGCGGAGTAGGAACATCCGTCGTGTCTCCTCCGGTATTCGGATCCGGGTCATCATTGGCGCCGCTGCTGCAAGCGAAAGCGATCGCCATCATCATTGTCGTGGCGCAAATGGCCACCCAGTGCAAAATTTTTGTCTTTTTCATAATTGAATTTTTTTGTGCTCTTACGAGCGGGTTAGTTTTTTTTTGTTTTTATTTTGGTTTTGTTTTTGTTCATACTTCAGTCCGTCGGTTAAAACCGACGGCAATAAATGACGGAACAGTTGAAAGTTGAAAATTGAAAATTGCTCATAACTCTTAATTCATCATTCTTAATTCTTAGTTCTTAACTCTTAGTTCTTACTTCTTACTTCTTACCTCATCCATCATACATCATCCATCATCCATCATCCATCATCCATCATACATCATCCATCATCCATCATCCATCACTTCCACGCCGGGTTTTGTTCCATAGCGGGGTTCAGGTCGAGTTCGGCCTGAGGCAGTGGGAAGAGTTCGTGTTTACCTTCGACAAAGGTAGCCATTTCTGCTTTAGCGGCGGGGGATTCTTTGGCTTTGTAGGCGTCCATTGTTTCTTTTACGATACCCCAGCGGCAGAGGTCAAACCATCGGTGGCTTTCCATGGCGAGTTCGACCCGTCGTTCGTGTCGTATGGCCTCGCGGAGGCCGTCGGCGTTGTCGACGTAGGGGGCTCCGGTTTTACGGTTGTCGTAGTGGGGGAAGGAGGGGAGGCTCCGGGCGGGGTCGTCGCTTTCGCGGCGTGCGCGTGCGCGTACCTGTTCGAGGGCGTCTTTGGCGGCCGGGATGTTGTTTGTTTCCACGCATGCTTCGGCATAGAGGAGCAGGACGTCGGCGTAGCGGATGAGTTTGATGTTAATCGGGGCGCGTGTAACGTGTCCGTCCCAGAGGGAATTGAAGTCGTCGTCCATAATGGCGTATTTGCGGGAGAGGAATCGCGAGCCGAGGTAAATTTCTTCTTCCGGAATGGTTATCAGGCTGTCGGGCATGTTGATTATTGTGGCTTCCCGTCGGGGGTCTCCGGCTTCGTATTCGTCGTAGAGATCCTGCGCAGGCCTGTTGAAGCCCCATCCTTCGCTGGCGCCGTCGTTCCATGCGGGCACTCTCCCCGATCGCGAGCGGGTGAGGATGGTGGAGAAGGTGCCGCGTGTGGCTCCGAAGTGAGGGGAGAAGCCGCCGTAGTCGCTGGTGCCTTCTTCGGCATATTGTACTTCAAAGACGGACTCGACGCCGTTTTCATTCAGGATACTGAAGTTGTCGGCATAGCGGGCTTCGAGGGCGTACTCTCCGGCGGCGGCCATCATCGAGTCGCCCCATGCTTTGGCTGCGGGGTAGTCGTGCCGGTAGAGGTGCGCTTTCATCAGGAGGGCTTGTGCGGCTCCTTTGGTGGCGCGCCCTGTTTCGGCGGGGTCGGCGTATGTGCGGCTGCGTAGCCACAGTCGCCCGTTGGCGTCTTCGAGGTCGGCGACTATTTGGGTGTATATAGCGTCGGGGGTCGCGGCAGGCTGGCTCCAGTTGGCCGACGATTTAATGGAGAATGTAACCAGCGGTACGCTGCCGAATACCCTCACGAGCCGGAAGTAGTACAGCGCACGGAGGAATTTCAATTCACCGATGAGCCGTTGCTTGAGGGCGTCGTCCATTGCGTCGTCGGGGGCTACGCCGGGCACTTCTTCCAGCGCCAGGTTACAGCGTGCAATGCCTAAGAAGTTCGACTGGTACCAGTCGAGCAGAATGGGATTGTTCGTTTGGGTTTTGAAGTTCTCAATGTCATAGGCGGCGGCCATGTCCGAGAGATTTTGTCCCCCCTTCAGGGCGTCGTCCGAGGCGACGTCTCCAATCCACCATTCGGGACTGTATGTAATGCCATATTCCCATTGGAGGGGTACGTAGGCTCCGTTGACAATCTGAATGGCGGCGTTGCCTCCGCCGGTCAGGAAGAAATCGCCTTCGCCTGTTTGCGCGGGTTGCGGTTCGTGCAGCCAGTCGTTACAGGAGAGGAGCAGGAGGCCGCAGCCTCCCAACCCCAGAAGGGCTGCTTTTTTAAGCTGTTTCATCGTTTTCATCGTTTGTATCGTTTTCATCAAAATTCAATATTACATCCTATGCTAATGGTCATCGATTGGGGATAGTTGCCGTAGTCGACGCCGCTGCCTACTTCCGGGTCAAAGCCGGTATAGCCTGTCAGGGTAAGGAGGTTGTTCGCGGCGGCATAAACCCGCAGACGGTCGATGTGTATTTTTTTCGTTAGCGCCTGCGGCACGGTGTAGCCCACCTGTACGTTTTTGAGGCGGAGGTAGTCGCCGTTTTCGATAAACCGGCTCGAAGTGGCGAAGTTCACGGAGTTCCGGGGGCTTGGAATCGTACCGTTGGGCGTCGAAGGCGTCCACGCATTGCGCATGGCAGTGCTCATGACCGATTCGTTGCCCGGGCCTTCCAACTGATGCCGCTGGGCATTGTAAAGTTTGTTGCCGGCCACACCCTGAAAAAACAGCTGGAGGTCGAATCCCCGCCATTCGGCGCCTAAGTTCACCCCGTAGGCCAGCCACGGGAAGGGATTCCCCAGCGCCACGCGGTCGTCGTCGTTGATGCTTCCGTCGCCGTTCACATCGCGGTATTTGGCGTCGCCTTCGCGGTAGGTGCCCTGGGTGGTATTAAACAGGTAGCTGTCGGCCTCTTCGTCCGAACGGTAGATGCCCAGATATTCGTACCCGTAATACGTATACAGCGCCATCCCTTCGGTGCTCACGGAACGGTCGCCGTAGACGGGGAAACCGCCGTTGAGCGCCACCAGCTCGTTGCGGATAAAACTGGCGTTTCCGCCGATGGAATAACTCAACTCGCCGATCTGCTTCCGGTGTTCGAGGGTAATCTCAATCCCCTCGTTCCGCACGGTGCCTACGTTGGCTTTCGGGCTAAAGCGGTTGCCGGTATACGCCGGCGCCGATACATACAGGAACATCTCTTTGGTATCGCGCCGGAATACGTCGACCGTCCCCGACAGCGCCCCTTTCAGGATGCTGAAATCGGTCGCCACATTCCACTGTTCGGTCACTTCCCATCGCCCGTTTTTATTGACAAATGTATTGATTCCCGCCCCCAGCGCCTGCGCCTGCGGCTGCCCGAAGATGTATGAAAAGAAATACATGCCCGACCCTACCTCCTGCGAAAAGTCGCTCGATCCTACGCTGCTCTGGTTGCCCAGCTGCCCCCAGCCGACACGCAGTTTCAAGTCGTCTAAAAAATCGACGTCCTTCAAAAACGCCTCCTGACTGATGCGCCAGCCAATAGCTGCCGACGGGAAATATCCCCACGTATTTTCGGGGAACTTGCTCGACGCATCGGCGCGGAAATTCACGGTCAGCAGATAGCGATTGTCGTAGGCATAATGTAACCGTCCCAGCAGCGAGAACATCCGTGTACGGTCGACGCTGTCGCCTGCCGGATTAGTATTGTCGTCGGTCGTTTGCGAAAGATACCAGTTGCTCGGTGTCGGGTTCAGGATGCTCGACCCGCTGTTGCCTAACGAATAATAATTGTATTCTTCGGTTGTTTGCCCTGCCATCAACGAAAAGGAATGCTTGCCGAGAGTATGGGCATACGTCGCAATATTCTCCATAATCAAGGTGCAGTAGCGCGACAGGCTGCTCGATAAAAAGTTCTTTTCATTCTTGTCATACGACGAATATTCATACTTTTCCTTAAAAGTCCGGCTGCGGAGATTACTCAAGTCCATACTTACCGACGAGCGAACGGTCAGCCCCTTGACCGGCGTCAACTCCAGATAAACATCCCCCACCACCCGGTCGGTATAATCATTCGGGTGTGATGTTTCGACCATCGAGAACGGGTTGGTAACGTTTTTAAAGTTGGACGCCGCCGAAGGTCTTCCGCCGATATTAACTCCGGCATTATTCACAGCGCCCGCGGGGTAATGTGTCGGGTCCCACGGCGCCATAGCCAGCGCCGCGGTAACGATAGAGGCGCCCGCGCTGCCGCTGTTGTGCATGGCGTTCCGGTAGGTGGCGTTCATATAGGTGATGTTTTCACCTACCTTCAGCCATTTGCGAATCTGGTAGGACATGTTGGAACGTAGCGTCAATCGTTTATAATACGACCCTATAATGGTGCCGTCCTGATCGAAATAGCCTGCGCTGAAAGAATAGTGCAGTTTTTTGGCGCTGCTGCCGCTAAACGACAGGTTGTAGCTTTGTATCAAGGCGGTTTCAAAGACTTCGTCCTGCCAGTCGGTTTCCTGTTTACTGTAGTTAAATCCGTCGGGATGCTGCTGGTCGTACAGCACCGGGAAATACGCCGACGAACCTAACCGGTATACCGACAGCCAGCGGTTGAACCCCTTGCCCCCGTCATACATGGCAATCTCTGATTGTACGTCGTTGAAGTTAATCATCGTTTGGGCAAATTCTTTACTTTGCATCACGTCTAATTTCCGCCACCGGCGCTGGATACCTGCATAGGCGTCGAAGGAGATTTTGCCCTTTTCCTCCGTGCCTGTTTTAGTCGTAATCAAGACGACCCCGTTGGCGCCGCGCGATCCGTATATAGCCGCCGCCGATGCGTCCTTCAATATTTCGGTCGATTCGATGTCGTTGGCGTTTAAAAAAGAAATATCATTCAGAATAACGCCGTCCACTACGTAAATAGGATCGCTGTTGTTCAACGTCCCTATACCGCGAATGCGCACGATGGCCGACGCGCCCGGCTGTCCGGAGTTGGCGTTTACCGTAACGCCGGCGGCGCGCCCCTGCAATGCCTGCGTAAGATTCGAGGCCGGCGTCTTTTTCAACGCATCGGCTTTGATGGACGTTACTGCGCCTGTGATGTCGCTCTTTTTCATCACGCCGTAACCGACCACCACGACCTCGTCTAACGTGGTATATACCGGCTGCAACGACACGTCGAGCCTGCCGGCAAGTGCAGGCGCTTCTTTGGATTCGTATCCGATCGACGAAAACACCAACGTACCGCCCGACGACGCCTTTATGCTATAGAGTCCGTCTGCATCGGTAAGGGTTGCATTGGTTACGCCCTTTTCAGAAACAGTTACGGCCACCAGTGGTTCGCCGGTATCGGCGTCGGTAACAATGCCGGTAATACTGACCTGTGCTGTCAGTCCCGTCAGCCCTGCTAACGTCAGAGCCAGTAAAAGAATCATTCTCTTCTTCATGAATTTTTAAATTTGCATTATATAAAAATAACGTATTTCATTTCTACCAATATATCGTGCCTAACGACACGCTTCTTTATTCAATAATTGTTTACCCTTTCACCTTTTCATCTCTACCAACATATCGTGCCTAACGGCACGTTTCTTTATTCAATAATTGTTCACCCTTTCACCTTTTCAACTCTCAACTCTCAACTTTCAACTTTCAACTCTTAGTTTTTATCTGGTCGGAACAGAACTAAGGTTCGGGTCAGACCAAAAATCCGGTTCTAATCGAATCCTGCGGCAAATATAATATGATTTTTTTCTTTTTTCCAAATATTCGACTACAGCAAAATTACTACATACCCCTTTTTTACTACAACATTACCACAACATGCCTTTCCAGAATCCTTGATAAATAAGAAAACTTCTCTTTTCGTCGGAGGTAAAAATTTAACATTGGAAAACGCAATTGGGCGAAAAAAATTACACGACAATTCATTTTTTTCTCTTATTACGGGCAAAAAAAGGAGGGTACGGGGTAGGGTAATAACTGCAAATGGATATACAAGAATATTTGCAAGGCAAAAAAAGGAGGGTACGGGGTAGGGTAGGGCGCCTGCGGATGCATCGCATGTCACGCTATCGGACGCATCGCTATCGGACACAGGCCTCGCTATTGCCTGCGCCACCACATGGTTTGTCCCGCGGTTTATCCCGCGGGGGACAACGCATCACGTTTTATGCTTTATTCTTTATGCGCTTTATCATGCGTTGTATTTCGCCTGCCCAGAGCACGAGCGATGTGCCGCCGATGATCAGCAGCCAGTGTGTGGCCGATAGCGGTGTGGTGCGAAACAGGTCGCCGCCGAATTGGACAATGGCGATTTGCAGCAGCAGTATCAGCGAGGCGATGGTGAGGAACATGCCGCTTTCTTTCAAGTTATGAAAGGCCGAATGATTAGTGCCTGTGCAGCGGGTGTTGAATAGATTCCAGAATTGCAGCATGACAAATACCGAGAAAAAGACCGTCAGTTCGTAGTCCGAAAGGTCGTTGCCGTTGTGTCCGAACCACGCCAGCAGTCCTAACAGGACGGCCAGAAAGATGCCTGCCTGCGATAAGATCGTTACGGCAATGCGGCGCGGGATGATGAAGGCCGACGCCCGTCGCGGACGGTGTCGCATCAGCGTTTCGTCGGGCGGTTCGGTGGCTAAAGCCAGCGCTGCGAAGGTGTCCATAATGAGGTTCACCCACAGCATTTGGGTTACTGTGAGCGGCAGTTGGACGCCGATAAAGGGGCCGATGAAGGCCACCAGCAGGGCGACCACATTAATGGTTAACTGGAATTGCAGGAAGCGTTGAATGTTGCGGTAGAGCGAGCGTCCCCAGCGTACGGCGTTGACGATGCTGTTGAACGAGTCGTCGAGCAGGATAATATCGCTGGCGCTTTTGGCTACCGATGTGCCTGTACCCATCGACAGGCCGACGTTGGCGTAGTTGAGCGCCGGCGCATCGTTGACGCAGTCGCCGGTAACGGCTACGATATGCCGGTTGAGTTGGAGGAGTTTGACCAGACGCAGTTTGTCGCTCGGGCGGGCGCGCGACATGATTTTTATGCGGCGCGCGGCTTCGCGGGCATCCTCGTCGGAGAGGGCGGCAAATTCGCTGCCTGTGATATGCCTGTCGCTTTTTTCCGATGCTTTCCAGAGGCCGATCTGCCGGGCAATCTCAATAGCAGTCGTCGACGTGTCGCCCGTTACAATTTTCACACGGATGCCTGCCTCCAAGCACTCTTTAATCGCATTTTCTACGTCGGGACGGACGGGGTCAGTGATGGCGACGAAGCCGAGGAACTGCATGTCGACGAGTTGCTCGTCGAGCGGGCCTTCTTCGTTGGCGTCGGGGATGCGGTAGGCGAAGGCCAGCGTCCGCATGGCGCGTTCCTGATACGTTTGCATTTGCGCTTGTATGTTCTCCGGCACGCTGGCAGGGTTGCATTGCGCAAGGATGATTTCGGGCGCGCCTTTGACAAAGATGTATTCTTCGTTGCCGGCAAAGCGGGCGCGGGTAGCCATGTATTTCTTTTCGGTGGTAAACAGCGAGCGGTCTGTGATGGTCGCCTGTTGGCGGATGTCGTTGTAATCGATGCCGTATTCGTGCAGCCATTGCAGCAGCGCGCCTTCGGTCGGGTTGCCGACGGCGTGCGCGGCGCTCAGGTGGGCGGTGGTGTTGACGGCAATAGACCGACTGACGAGCATGTCGATGCCTTCGGGCACAGATTGCAGCATATAGCTGTCCTGCACGCGCATTTTATTTTGCGTAAGCGTGCCGGTTTTGTCGGTACAGATGACGGTCGTAGCGCCCATGGTCTCGCAGGCGTGCATTTTACGCACGAGATTGTTGGTGCGCGTCATCCGGCGCATGCTGTAAGCGAGGCTCAGCGTAACGCTCATCGCCAACCCTTCGGGAACGGCTACAACTATCAGCGTAACGGCAATCATAAAGTACGTAAGCAGCGTGCTGAACGTGTCGAGGGTCGGGGTGAAAAGCAGTTCGCCGTTGAGGTAATCGCGAAGTACTAATAGTATAAAAGTGCCGGCGGCGATGATAAAGCCGATTTTGCCGATGACCTTGCTCAGGCGGTTGAGTTGTTTGTTGAGGGGCGTTTCTTCACCGCTGATTTCGGTGGCGTCGCGGGCTGTTTTTCCGATTTCGGTGGCGTCGCCCACCGCTGTTACCTGCATGACGCCCTGCCCTTCGGTAATCGTTGTACTGCGTAGTACGACATTGGGCGAATAAGCTGTCAGAAACGTTTCGACCGGTTCGGACGTTTTTTCCGAAGGCAGCGATTCGCCGTTCAGCGTCGATTCGTTTACCGTTAGCGACATGGATTCCAACAGCAGCCCGTCGGCAGGCACTTCGTCGCCCTGCTCCAGCAGCACGACGTCGTCGACCACTACCTCCTGCTTCGGTATTTCGAGCGGCTCGCCGTCGCGAATAACTTTCACGGCCGTTTCATTATTCACCTGATTGAGGCTGTCAAATTCCTTGCTGGCCTTGTATTCATTGAGAAAAGCGATGGTCGTTGCCAGCATCACGGCCAAGATGATGCCCAGTCCTTCGGCATAGGAATTTTCAAAATAACCGGCCACCAGTGCAATCAGCGCGGCGACAATCAGCAGGCGGATAATCGGGTCTTTAAATTTCTCGAGCAGCAATGTCCACCATGGCGTACGTGGCGGTGGCGTCAACAGATTGCGGCCATGTGCTTCTCTGCTTCGAAGTACTTCTTCTGATGTGAGTCCGTTATATTTCATGTATCAATTCTTTTTGTAATTCTATTACTACGTCGTTTTTCTCATTGTTGAGGGTTACTGCGAGTTTTTCGCCTCGCTTCAGTTGCATGCGGATAATGGTTTCCGCCAAATTGTCTTCGAGGTATTTCTGAATGGCGCGTTTCAGCGGGCGAGCGCCGTATAGCGTATCATAGCCCTGTTCGGCAATAAAGTATTTGGCTTCGTCGGCAATGGTTACTTCGTAGCCAACCTGCCGGATGCGCTGGTAGAGCAGGTCAAGTTCGATGTCAATAATTTTAAAGATGGCTTCGCGGCTCAAGGGATTAAATAGAATTTGCTCGTCCACGCGGTTCAGGAATTCCGGCGTGAATGTCCGTTGCAAGGCTTTTTCGATGATGCTGCGCGCGTTGTCAGCTACGCTTTCGCGCTTGCTCGACGTAGCAAAGCCCACGCCCTGCCCAAATTCTTTCAACTCGCGACTGCCGATGTTCGAGGTCATAATCAGTACCGTGTTGCGGAAATCGACATGCCGTCCGTTGCTGTCGGTCAGGCGTCCTTCGTCGAAGACCTGCAACAGCAGGTTGAAAATATCGGGATGCGATTTTTCGATTTCGTCGAGCAATACGACGGCATAAGGCTTACGGCGGATGCGCTCCGTCAGTTGCCCGCCTTCCGAATAGCCCACATAGCCCGGCGGCGCACCTATCAGGCGACTGACGCTATGCTTTTCCATGTATTCGCTCATGTCAATACGTACCATGTTTTCGGACGAGTCGAAAAGATATTCCGAAAGTTCTTTGGCTAATTGCGTTTTTCCTACGCCCGTCGGGCCTAAAAAGATGAATGTGCCGATAGGTTTGTTTGGGTCTTTCAGCCCCGCGCGGTTCCGGCGGATAGCACGCACGACCTTGTCAATCGCCTCGTCCTGCCCGATGACCCGCTTTTTCAGTTCGTCGCTCATTTTGAGCAGGCGGATGCCTTCCGCTTCGGCAATGCGGTGAATAGGTACGTTGGCAATCATCGACACCACTTCGGCCACCTGTTCAGCATCGACCGTTTCGCGGTTCTGCTCCTGCTTGTCCTTCCATTGTTGATGCGCCTGCGCCAATTGCCGTTCCAGCGGCTCCGATTGGGCGCGGAATTGGGCAGCCATTAACAGGTCTTTATTTTTGGCCGCTTCGCGCTTCTGTTCGCGGAGGACGTCCAATTGCTGCTCCAGCATTATTATCTCGGCAGGGACGGAAATATGGGTGATGTGCATACGTGAACCGGCCTCGTCCAGCGCATCAATCGCCTTGTCGGGCAGGCAACGGTCGGTGATATACCGCTGCGTGAGCGTTACGCAGGCCTGCAGCGCTTCGGGCGTATACACTACGTTATGATGCGTCTCGTAGCGTTCCTTAATATCACTGAGTATTGCCAGCGTTTCTTCGGGCGACGTCGGGTCGACGATAATTTTCTGAAAACGGCGTTCCAGCGCCCCGTCGCGTTCGATGCTTTCGCGGTATTCGTCGAGCGTAGTCGTACCGATGCACTGCAATTCGCCGCGCGCTAAGGCCGGCTTCAGAATATTGGCGGCATCCAACGACCCGGCCGGCCCGCCCGCGCCTACAATAGTATGGATTTCGTCAATAAACAGAATAATATTTTGCGTCTTAACCAACTCGTTCAAGATGTCCTTCATCCGTTCTTCAAACTGTCCGCGATACTTTGTGCCGGCCACGATCGATGCCACATCCAACGCAATAATCCGTTTGTCGAGCAATATCCGCGAGACCTTTTTTTGTGCAATACGCAACGCCAACCCCTCTATAATCGCCGATTTTCCCACGCCCGGTTCGCCGATGAGTATCGGGTTATTCTTTTTACGGCGGGTCAGAATCTGCGCCAGACGTTCGATTTCCTTGTTGCGCCCGGTTACCGGGTCTAACTTTCCCTCCACTGCGTAGGCCGTCAGGTCGGCGCTGAAACTATCAATCACCGGCGTCTCTGTTTTCTTTGTTGACATGCTTTTGGGAGAAGTCTCGTTCTTTTTAGACGAGAAAGGCTTTTTGTTGGTACTGCTATACAACTCCTCCTCTTCATAGTCGATTTCATCTTTCGTCGGCAGCGCCATGCCGCTTATATGCGGGAAAATGCGCTGGTAGGTAATCTCTTCTTTGGCCAGCAACTGTCCGACGAGCGTTTTTTCGTTTCGTACCAGCGCCAGCAACAAATGAATGGCTTCCGGCGCATGGGCGCGCAGAAAAGAACTTTCGATAAAGGCCTGATGAAGGGTGTAGTTGGCCATTTTGGAATACATTAATTTGTCGGCTTCACTCAATGGGATCAGTTTGCTTGTGCGTATCGCTTCTTCCAGCCCTTGCTTCAGCAGGTGGGTATTTACGCCCAATTCAGATAATATTTTCACCGCGCTATTATTTTCATGCCGGAGAATGCCCAGCATAAAATGCTCCGGTTCTACCAAATAATTACCCAGCCGCATCGCCTCCTCGCGACTGTAATTAATAATCTGATTGACCTCAGCTGATAATGTCAGATTCATTTGTGCATAATTTTAAGGTACAAAGATACGTTAATTTTCTCGATTTTTAATGTGTGAGGCGTAATGCGGGAAGGCAAGTTTAATTAGTAAATGCAACGTTGGTTCGCCGTGGAATGTATTTGCATCCGCATGGAATAATCCAGTTGCATTTGTTATTTGAATCTACTACGTGGACAAATCGGGTGCATTTCAAATTGTCGCAATGACGTCCGTCGGCTTTAGCCGACGGCAATAATAACTCTCCACATTCAACCACCAACTCTTCGTTTTTATCGGGTCGGATCCGAACTAAGGTTCGGATCGGAACCGAACTAAGGTTCGAATCGGAATCGAACTAAGGTTCGAATCGGATTTGAACTAAGGTTCAAATTGGATTTGAACTAAGGTTCAAATTGGATTTGAACTAAGGTTCAAATTGGATTTGAACTAAGGTTCAAATTGGATTTGAAC
>JAIRKX010000093.1 GCA_031259805.1 Prevotellaceae bacterium
AAACGCGCCCCAAATTGGGAGATATTTTCCGCACGCACGGAAAATGCGCCCCAAATTGGGAAACACTTTCCGCACGCACGGAAAATGCGCCCCAAATTGGGAGATATTTTCCGCACGCACGGAAAATGCGCCCCAAATTGGGAGATACTTTCAGCCGACCGGCATGCCTCGCACATTACATAATTATTACCTCAAAAAATGTATACTTAATGTTCCAACTCCATGCACGCCTCGCACATTACATAATTATTACTATCTTTGTCAAAATTCTTTAAATTGAGTCATGAGAAAGATATTGTTTTTAATTAGCTTCACGCTGGTTGCCACGACGGTTTCGGCAGCCGACGACTACCGCATTGTCACCATTCAAATACTGAAATCGACGAAGAATGCCGTATCGTTCGCCGGTCGTTCGCCGGCGGTCTATGCCACATTGTACGTAACGGAAACCGACGGGGCGCAATACACCTTCCGCAACGACAGTACGACAGCTGTCGCAACGGCTATCGGCATCAAAGAAGCGCTGGAAGAGTTCGAGTCGTTGGCCGACTACGACGTACCGGTGTATAATTTCTACTCGTTCTGCACCGACAGCCTGCACTGCAACGATACCCTCGACGCGGGCGCTACCGGCCACGATTTGTTTATCATCGTTAAAAACGTGCTGATAGCGCCCTATCAGCGTATCGAAAAACAGTACTCCGACGACTACGGCCATTATTTTACAGTGGGCACGTACGCGCCCTACAAAGCGACCTTTGTGGTGTACGACGCCATGAGCAAAACCTATTCGCATCAGGAGACCCTGTCCGACACGCTGGTGTGGGCCAAGGATACATGGGACGACAACCTGGCCCGAACCCAGTCCGAACTGCCGTCGATCGAAGAGGCTGCGCCGCTGGCTGCCGCCGAAATAGGCCGGCTCTACACGCGCACGTTAGCCCCCTTCTGGCTGTCGGTGCAGCGGTTCTTCTTTGTCCCCTCGGCAAAAGATTTGCGCACTGCAGCCGAACATGCCGAAAACGGCGAATGGGACGAAGCCATGACTATCTGGGAACAGTACGCCGGCCACAACAACCGGCGGGTAGCGGCGCAATCGGCCTTCAACGTGGCGCTGGCCTGCGAGGTCAACGGCCACTACGAGCTGGCGCTGGAATGGTTGCAATATGCCGAAAAACTGTACGTCATCCGGGAAATCGCCGGCTACCGCGCCATCCTTCAACGACGGATGAACGAAAGCCGAATTTTACAAGAGCAGTTGCAGGATTTATAAAAATACATTACCTTTGCAGCCCTTTTGCCTCCTTAGCTCAGCGGTAGAGCAGCTCATTCGTAATGAGCAGGTCGTCGGTTCAAATCCGATGGGGGGCTCAATCAAAAAGGCTTTGCACACGCAAAGCCTTTTTAATTTAAATATGGAGATAACAAATCAACAATCAACAAATGAACAAACACCTGTTTATTTTATTACTATTGCCGGCGCTTATTTGGGCATGCGAGGGGACGAAGAAGCCTGCTGTCGCGGAGTCCGGCGCGGAGTTCGAGTTGCTTTACCGGCCGAGCTATGCGTCGAGTTTTTATATCGAACAACAGGGCGACAAAAAATGGCTGCACGTGTTTAACCCGTGGCAAGGAGCGGAAAATACGGAGATGCGTTACTGTTTGCAGCCACGCGAGACGTTTGCCGACACCTTGCCTGCGCACTATATCCCGATACCCGTGCGGCGGGCGGTGTGCCTTTCGACGACACATATCGCGTTCATCGATTATCTGGGGCAGACGTCGACGATTGTCGGGGTGTCGGGGGCGGGCTATGTGAGCAACCCGCAGATCAGGGAATGGGTAACCGGCGGGCTGGTGCATGACGTCGGCTACGAAGAACTGCTGTCCTACGAGACGATTGTAACCTTGCAGCCCGACGTACTTTTTGCCTACGGCGTCAACGGCGAGATGAAAGCCGTAACCGATAAGTTGAATGACATGGGCGTGCGTGTCGTCTACTTAGCCGATTATCTCGAAGAAAATGCTTTGGGCAAGGCGGAATACATGGTTGCTGTGGCGGCTTTTTACCGGTTGGAACACGAGGCCGCCGGCGCTTTTGAGCAAATAGCCGAAGCTTACGAAGCGCTGGCCGAGCGGGGACGCGCCGCCACCGTCCGTCCGCGTGTAATCATGAATGCCCCGTGGCGCGACACGTGGTATATGCCCGGCGAAGACAATTACATGACCAAACTGCTGCTCGACGCCGGCGCACAGCCCATCGGCATCCATCGCGGGCGCGACAGCAAGCCCGTCAGCCTCGAAGCCGCCTACACCTGCGCCCTGCAAGCCGACTACTGGTTACATCCGAACGCCCTGCGCTCGTTACAGGAACTCAAGGAGACCGATAGCCGTTTTGCCCGCACGCCCGCCATCATCAATCGCAAAGTGTATAATAACACCCGCCGTTCCACGCCCGATGGCGGCAGCGACTTTTGGGAATCAGGAGTAGTGCGTCCGCAGGTGATTTTACAGGATTTGCAGCACCTCTTTCACCCCGAATGGTCGCCGGAATACGAATTCGTCTATTATGAACCCTTGCAATAACCGCCGGACATGAACCCTGAGATCCGCATCAGCGAATACCACTACGAACTGCCCGACGAGCGTATTGCAAAATTCCCGCTCGCACGGCGCGACGACGCGCGGCTGCTGACATATACCGGCGGCGTCATCGGCGAGACGGTCTTTTCGGCCTTACCGGCCCTGCTGTCCGCCGACTCGTTATTGGTGTTCAACGAAACGAAAGTCATCCCGGCGCGGCTGCATTTCCGGCGCGATACCGGCGCGGCTATCGAACTCTTATGCCTCGACCCCCGGCAGCCGGCCGACTACGAACAATGTTTTGCCTCCGATTCGTCGTGCATCTGGAAATGTATGGCCGGCCATAGCAAACGCTGGAAGAGCGACCGCTTAAAACATCCATTCGGCACACACGTCCTGCAGGCCGAATGTATAGAGAAGCATCGGGAATACTTCCTTGTGCGGTTTTCGTGGGATGGCGGCTGGTCGTTTGCGCAGGTGCTGGAACAATGCGGTACCACACCGATACCGCCATACCTCAAGCGCGACGCCCTGCCCGAAGACGCCCAACGATACCAAACGGTCTATGCCCGCTATAACGGTTCGGTGGCCGCCCCAACAGCCGGATTGCATTTTACGCCGGCCACGCTGGAGGCCATCGCCCGGCGCGGTATCGCCACCGCGACCATTACGCTGCATGTGGGCGCAGGCACATTCAGGCCGGTAAAATCGGATACCATTGCCGAACACGTGATGCACGAAGAACCATTTACCGTTACACGCGCCGCGCTACAATCCCTGCTATCGCACACCGGACGGACGATTGCCGTCGGTACAACCTCTGCGCGGACGCTGGAAAGCCTTTACTTTTTAGGACAACAATGCCTCGACGGTAAAACGCTGCAACCGATTTCCCAATGGGAAGCGCGGACAACCGCCTGTACCGCCGCGCCCGTCGAAGCCCTGCATGCCCTGTGTCGCTACATGGACAGCCGGCATATAAACACCCTCCACGCGGCTACACGGTTACTGATTGCCCCGCCCTACCGCTTCAAAATCGTGCGGGGACTGATCACAAACTTCCACCAACCGCAGAGCACTCTCCTCTTGTTAGTCGCCGCCCTGATAGGCGACCGCTGGCGAACCGTCTACGACTACGCCATGCAGCATGATTTCCGTTTCTTAAGTTACGGCGACAGTTCGCTGCTAATGGGAGTCGACGAGACTTCCTGAACCCCCTTTTCCTTACGACGGACGCCGAAAGGCGGATACCAAAAACAAAAAGCAGGTGTCTCTTAGAAACACCCGCTTTTGCGCTTCACCTGCTATAAAAATAGAGGTGACTAAAAATAGAAGGTGAGCGTGAAGCTACCGTCAAAATTATTGAAGTTAAAACTGGAAGAGCCGCCGGTTTCTACGGTGTCGATTTTCTGCGACGAATTGTTCCACGATTCGGTTTTCTGTTCGCCACGGCCTTTGCTATTGTAAGCGATACCCCAGCCCAACTCGCCGCCGATAGCGATACCCGGCGCAATAAAATACTCCGCACCTGTAAACACAGCCGCTCCCACAAGAAACGTTGTGCCGCCCTTACTGCTCAATGGACGGTGCCCGGGATTCGACGCCGACAACGGATTGCCATACGTATAGCTGATGTTGTTGAGGAAACCCGTACCGAATGTCAGCTCTGCTCCATAGAAACCCTGCAGGCGGGTTTTCCCGATACGTTTTTCTATCCCGACGATCAGGTTGACGTCCATGTTGCTGGTCGTTGTTTTATTTTCCACCTGCTTGTCCGCGTTGCCTGCGTCGGTTACTAACGTAACAGCCTCGTTCGAGTTGTACCACAGCCGCAGTTTCCCGCGCAGAGCGAGATTATCGGCAAGGAAATACTTCCCGTAAAAACCGGCGTACTTAAAGGTAGGCACTGTCGCCCCGTTGTCGCTGAACAAACCACCTACGTACTTCAATACAGGCGTAGCGTCAATGCCAAAGGCAAAACTCCCCTGTTGCGGGACGATTACCGTACCGTCGTCGGTAGTCAACAAATCTTCTTCTTGAGCAGCCGCCCAGTTCATAGCGCATAAGGCTATGCCAATTGTTACAAAAATTTTCTTCATACTTTTTACTTTTTATTTTTTAATAACTGTTTTTAATAATCAGGTGCAAAAGTAGTTTTTTTTTTGATTATACCAAAACACGTCCGTTGTCGAACACGGAGGATTGAGGCGTCCTGCAGTCACCATTCACTCTAAACAAATCAACTAAGATTTTCGTACATTTGCACTATGACATATCTCCCCACATCGCGTAAAGAACTGGATGCAATCGGATGGGATGCTGCGGACATCATTCTGTTTACGGGCGACGCCTATGTTGACCATCCGTCGTTTGGAGCGGCGGTCATCGGGCGTGTGCTGGAGGCGGCAGGTTACCGTGTGGCGATTGTAGCTCAACCGAACTGGCGCGACGATCTGCGCGATTTTAAGAAATTAGGCATCCCACGCCTCTTCTTCGGCGTTACCTCAGGCAGCATGGACAGCATGGTGAACCACTATACAGCCAACAAACGCTTACGACATAACGACGCCTATACACCCGAAGGCAAAGCAGGCTTCCGTCCCGATTACGCGACAACGGTGTATAGCCGCATCCTCAAACAACTATTCCCCGACGTACCGGTGATTCTCGGCGGCATCGAAGCCTCATTGCGGCGACTGACGCATTACGATTACTGGAGCGACACGCTGAAACCGTCGATTCTGGCAGACAGCGGTGCCGACCTGCTGGTGTATGGCATGGGCGAACGCCCGATACACGAAATTGCACGACGACTGGCCGGAGGCGAAGCCATCGGGCGATTGCACGACGTACCGCAAACAGCCCGGATGGTAGCCTGTAGCGCCTTGTCGGGTAACCGGTACGACCTGCATTCCTTCGCGGAATGCCTGCGAAGCAAACGGCGGTTTGCCGAAAACTTTGCCATCGTCGAGCGGGAAGCCAATAAAAAGGAAGGCGTCCTCCGGCTGGCCGAAGTCGTAGGCGACAGTGTGGTGGTTGTCAACCCACCCTATCCGACAATGACCGAAGCGGAAATCGATGCCGTCTACGATTTGCCCTATACGCGGACGCCTCATCCCCGCTACGAGGGCAAGCGTATCCCTGCTTACGAGATGATTCGGCATTCGATCAACATTCATCGCGGATGCTTTGGCGGATGCAGCTTTTGCACCATTGCGGCGCATCAGGGACGGTTTATTATTTCGCGCTCTGAACCGTCGATTCTCCGCGAGGTGGAGGCTGTAACCCGGATGGCCGATTTCAAAGGATACCTCTCGGACGTCGGAGGCCCGTCGGCCAATATGTACGGCATGACAGGCCGCGACGAAAACGCCTGCCGTCGCTGCCGTCGGAATGCCTGTATCTTCCCCGCCGTATGCCGGAATCTGGATACCGGTCATGGTCGTCTGCTCCACCTCTACCGTCTCGTGCGGCAACACCGGGCAATAAAGAAAGCATTTATCGGAAGCGGCATCCGCTACGATTTATTGCTTACCAACGACGGATTTACCGACACCGCCGCGCAGACGTACTTTGAGCAGTTGCTGCGCTACCACGTATCGGGACGGCTGAAAGTAGCGCCGGAACATACAGAGCAGCACGTGTTACAAGTGATGCGTAAGCCGTCGTTCGCCCTGTTTGAACAACTCAAGACGCTTTTCGACACCCAAAACCAGCAGGAATCCCTGCGGCTGCAACTGATACCTTATTTTATCTCGTCGCACCCCGGCTGCACGGAGCACGACATGCAGCAATTGGCCGGCAAACTACGCCGCCTGCGTCTCTACCCCGAGCAGGTGCAAGACTTCACGCCGACGCCCATGACGCATGCCTCCACCATCTTCTACACCGGCATCGACCCCGAAACCGGACAAAAATGCTACGTCGCCCGCCGAAAAGAAGAAAAGCAGCGGCAAAAGAGGTATTTCTTTTAGATTGAATATTGAATATTGACTATTGCCTGTGGGGGGAGATGAGAATGATTAATCCACCATCTAAAATCATCAATTGTCAATCGTCAATTCTCTTTGCCTTATGGCTTCAAAGGACAGGATGGCGGTTGTGACGGATACGTTCAGGGAGTCGACGCGGCCACGCATGGGGATTTTTATTCGCGTGTCGGCGTACCGTAGCCAAAAGGGGCTGAGGCCGTCGGCTTCCGCGCCTACGACAATGGCGCAGGGGATGGCTAAATTTGTTTCATAATACTTTTGCGAGGCCTGCAATTCCGCAGCATACACATGGAGGCCGTTGGCATGTAACCATTCCAGCGCTTGCCGGGAGGTGCATACCGCTATTTGTTGTGTAAACAGGCACCCTAAACTGGAACGGATGACATTCGGGTTGTAAATATCCGTAACGGGTTCGCAGACAATAATGGCGTCGATGGCGGCAGCGTCGGCGGTGCGCAGGATAGCGCCCAAGTTCCCCGGCTTTTCAACCGCTTCCATGACTATGACCAACGGGTTGGCCGACAAGCGCAGGTCGGCAATCGAATGAACTTTAGCACGCGCTACGGCCAACAGGCCATCCGAATGTTCGCGGTAAGTCATCCGCTCGAATACCGTTTGGGAAACCAGCACCGGCACAAGCGTCGGAAAGCGTGCTCGAAACGCAGACGTGTCATCGACTTCTGCACAACAGAACAGGGTTTCGATCGTATAGCCGGCTTCCAGCGCCATGGTAATTTCGCGCCGGCCTTCTATGACAAACAGCCCCTGCCGGCGGCGCGTCCGCGAACCGGTTTGCAGATCGCCGACGGCTTTTACGCGCGGGTTATTTACGGATGTAAGGATTACGTCATTCATTTTAACATGCTTTCAGGCTCATGTCGAGGCTTTTTATCTGATGTGTCAGCGCGCCGACCGAAATGTAATCGACACCGCATTCGGCGTAGGCGCGAAGGGTTTTGAAGGTAATACCTCCCGACGATTCGGTTTCGTAACGTCCGGCGATCAGTTGTACCGCCATACTCGTTTCGGGAACGGAAAAATTGTCGAGCATAATCCGCTGTACCCCGCCTACGTGCAATACGGTACGGACATCGGACAAGCTGCGTACTTCAACTTCAACAGGCAATGTGCGTCCGGTCGACGAGAGGTAGTCGTGTACTTTCCGAATGGCATTTTCGATACCGCCGGCAAAATCAATATGATTATCCTTAATCAGAATCATATCAAACAGTCCCATGCGATGATTTTCTCCACCGCCGATTTTCACCGCCATCTTATCGAGAATGCGCATGCCGGGCGTGGTTTTGCGTGTGTCGAGGATGCGTGTTTTCAGGCCTGCCAGCTGTTGCACGTACAGCGCCGTTTGAGTCGCTACGCCGCTCATCCGCTGCATGACGTTGAGCACAATCCGCTCGGCCTGCAACAACGAACGTACCGCCCCGTGTACGTAGAACGCCACATCGTCCGGCATGACAGCCGCGCCGTCGTGCAGCCGCACGTCTGTTTGCAGTAGCGGGTCAATGGAGGTGAAAACCTGCTTGGCGATTTCTACGCCGGCCAGTATGCCATCCTCTTTGACCAGCAATTTCATTTTTCCCTGCGCCTCGGCAGGGATGCACGCCAGCGACGTGTGGTCGCCATCGCCGATGTCTTCGGCCACTGTTAGCGTAATCAGATTGTGTATATAGTCCACTTCTAATGCTTAATTTTTTTCGATCCGCAGTTGTTGGATTTTTATACCGTTGTCTTCTTTGATAAATACGGTAACTCGTAAGATTTCACCGGCCTGTGTGTGTAAAATACCGATCGCGTACTTGACAGTCTGTTTATCGCTGCTGTGCTTGAACGCAAAGGATTTCGGCGGATATTTTTCAAAAAACCATTTCAGCACAAGGGTTGCCTGCGCTTTGCTATACATGCCTTCGTCGCTTAACAGGTCGAACTCTACCGTACTTGAAAAATAGTCCGACAAGGCTTCCGCATCGCCGGCGGCAAGATATTTTGCCATTTGATCGAACAGCGTCCGGTCGTCGTCGCCGTACGCTCCCGCAATCGCAGCAAAACAACTCATTAATAGCCATACATACATTTTTTTCATATTGATTACGTTTGATATATGCAAAGATAGAGAAAAATTGGGAATTGCCCACAAGACGCCGGAGTACAAGGGTGCATTTCAAATTGTCGCAATGACGTCCGTCGGCTTTAGCCGACGGCAATAATAACGCATAACTTTCAACTCTCAACTCTTCGTTTTTATCGGGTCGGAACCGAACTAAGGTTCGAATCGGATTTGAACTAAGGTTCGAATCGGATTTGAACTAAGGTTCAAATTGGATTTGAACTAAGGTTCAAATTGGATTTGAACTAAGGTTCAAATTGGATTTGAACTAAGGTTCAAATGCGATCCGAAATCGGTGTCCGGGCAAACGCCTGTCGGCGTGTCGCGTACGCCGTTCTTTTTCTATTGATATTGTGCCCCGCAGGGGAACTCATAACGCATAATGCACAGGAAGGGTGAAGCAATCCGGAAATCCACCGGATTGCTTCGGGCTTTGCCCTCGCAATGACGGCTACGATAAGCCGGGTTTGCGACAATTTGAAATACACCCGAGCACAAGGCTGGGGAAAAAGGGGGGCGTTTTTTTTGATGTATGAAGGATGATCTATGATTTCTTTGACCGGTATGATTTCATTGTTCATTGACTCCGTCCATACGAGATACCTTACGCTTCACACTTTACACTTTTCATTTGGATGTATGAGAAAATGTTTGTAATTTTGATAAACAAAACGAAAATATAATATACACACAAAATGAAAAAAGCGTATAATTTTAACGCAGGTCCCTGCGTACTCCCCAAATCCGCTATTGCCGCCGGCGTAGAGGCCTTAAATGATTTTAAAGGCAGCGGTATGTCCGTCATCGAAATCTCGCACCGCAGCAAAGACTGGGAAGCAGTGATGACCGAATGCGACACACTGTGGCGCGAATTGTTGCACATCCCCGACAATTACCGTATCCTGTTCCTCGGCGGCGGCGCCAGTATGCAGTTTTTGATGGTGCCCTACAACCTGATGGAGCGGAAAGCCGCCTATCTGGAAACCGGCGTATGGGCGAAGAAAGCCTTTACCGAAGCCCGACTGCTGGGGGGCGACGCGGTGGTGAAAGTAGCCTCGTCGGCCGACCGGAATTTCTCATACATCCCCAAAGGATACGAAATCCCGCGCGATGCCGACTATTTCCACATCACGACCAACAATACGATTTACGGAACCGAGATCCATGAAGACTACGACAGCCCGGCGCTGCTGGTGGCCGACATGTCGTCCGACATCATGAGTCGACCGGTAGACGTCAGCAAATACGGGCTGATTTATGGCGGCGCACAAAAGAATGTCGGCACGGCCGGCGTTACGTTTGTCATCGTCCGCGAGGATATTTTGGGACGAGTATCGCGCCCGCTGCCGACGATGCTCGACTACCGCACACACATCAAAAACGGCTCGATGTTCAACACCCCGCCGGTATTCCCCATCCTGATTATGAACGAAACACTGAAGTGGATAAAAGCGCAGGGCGGAGTAGAAGGCATACACCGGCAAAACGTCGAAAAAGCCACGCTGCTATACGACGAAATCGACCGTAACAAACTATTCGTCGGCACGGCCGCACAGGAAGACCGCTCGCTGATGAACATCTGCTTCGTAATGAACCATGAATATGCCGACAAGGAAGACGCATTCCTTACCTTTGCCAAAGAACGCGGCATGGTCGGCATCAAAGGACACCGCTCCGTAGGCGGATTCCGCGCATCGACCTACAATGCCTGCCCGACGGAAAGCGTGGAGGCGCTGATTGCGTGCATGCAGGAATTTGAAAAAACCATTGTTTAATTATTGAAATGAGAACACTAATAGCCACAGAGAAGCCATTTGCCAAAGAAGCAACAACCGGCATCCGCCAAATCATCGAGGGCGCCGGCGGAACATTACACCTGCTCGAAAAATACACTGATGTAAACGCATTCTACGACGCGGTAGCCACTGCCGACGCGCTGATTGTACGTTCCGATAAAGTAACAAAGGCCGTCGTCGACGCGGCCAAACAACTAAAAATTGTAGTACGTGCCGGCGCGGGATACGATAACTTGGATTTGGCGGCCTGCACCGCCCGCGGCATCGTGGCGATGAATACGCCCGGACAGAATGCCAACGCCGTCGCCGAACTGGCTATCGGTTTGATGATCTATGCGGCGCGGAACACCTTCCGCCCGGGAACAGGCTCCGAACTGAAAAGCAAAAAGCTGGGCATCCACGCCTATGGGAATGTCGGACGATTAGTGGCGAAGCTGGGAAAAGGTTTCGGAATGGAGGTCTTTGCCTTCGACCCGTTTGTGCCGAACAATACGATAGCGCAGGACGGCGTGCGAGTTTGCGCATCGGTCGAGGAATTATACGGAACATGCCATTACGTATCGTTGCATATTCCGGCAACGGAACAAACGAAGAAATCCATCGGACGGCGTTTATTGTCCGCAATGCCGAAAGGCGGCTGTGTAGTAAACACCGCCCGCAAGGAAGTGATACACGAAGACGAGTTGGCCGCCGTCCTCCACGAACGCCCCGATATGAAATACATGACCGACGTCGCGCCGGACAATCATACGGCATTACAGGAAGCCTTCGGTGCACGCTATTTCGCCACTCCCAAAAAGATGGGCGCCGAGACCGCCGAAGCCAATATCAACGCGGGACTGGCCGCCGCCCGGCAAATAGTCAATTTCTTTCAAAACGAAGACCGGACGTTTCAGGTAAATTAGCGTAAAGTATGAAGCGTAAGGCCTACTACTCACTCTGCAAATAAGTAAACCAACACATAAGCAAATCCACACATGGTAAAAATTAAACCCTTTGCAGCCCTTCGTCCGCCGAAAGAAATAGCGCATGAGGTGGCATCGCGTCCGTACGACGTATTAGATTCGCAGGAAGCCAAAGCCGAAGCCGGTGAAAAATCGTTGCTACACATCACCAAGCCCGAAATTGACTTCGACCCGATTATTGATGAACATTCGCCCGAAGCCTATGCCCGGGCGGTAGAAAATTTCCGCCGGTGGCAAGAGCGCGGCTGGCTACGGCAGGATGAGAAAGAGATGTACTATATTTATGCGCAAACGATGAACGGTCGCACCCAATACGGGCTGGTGGCCGCCGCCGGCGTGGACGATTACCTCGAAGGGCGCATCAAAAAACACGAACTCACACGAAAGGATAAGGAAGACGACCGGATGATTCATGTACGGATTCAAAATGCGAACATCGAGCCGGTGTTCTTTACCTATCCCGACGTACCGGAAATGAATGAACTGGTGAAAACCATTGTCGACAGCCGTCCGCCGGAATACGATTTTGTGGCGGACGACGGCTTCGGTCACCACTTTTGGGTGATCGACGACGCGGCGGTCAACGCCCGCATTACGCAGATCTTTGCCGGTATCCCGGCCTTATACGTCGCCGACGGACACCACCGCTCCGCCGCCGCCGCACGGGTGGGACTCGAAAAACGGCAAATCAACCCACATCATACCGGCAGCGAGGAATACAACTACTTTATGGCCGTTATTTTCCCCGAAAGCCATTTGCAGATTATTGACTACAACCGCGTAGTCAAAGACCTGAACGGCCTGACGCCCGCACAGTTCCTCGACCGGCTGGGAGCATCGTTCGACGTCGCGGAACAAGGCGCAGATCCTTACGCTCCCGCCGGACTGCATGACTTTTCCATGTACCTCGCCGGACGCTGGTATTCGCTGAAAGCAAAGCCCGGCGCTTACAACGACAACGACCCTATCGGCATACTCGACGTAACGGTATTATCGAACCGGGTATTCGACCGCATTCTCTGCCTCGGCGACCTGCGCACCTCCAAACGGATTGACTTTGTCGGCGGCATCCGCGGGTTAGGCGAGTTGCAGCGGCGGGTAGATAGCGGTGAAATGGCCGTCGCCTTTGCGCTCTACCCCGTCTCGATGAAACAACTGATCGACATTGCCGACAGCGGCCACATTATGCCTCCAAAAACCACATGGTTCGAACCAAAACTGCGTAGCGGACTAACCGTACATAAGTTGTCGTGATGTGCATGAGGCGTAATAATTCCTAATTCTTGATTCCTACAATTTCAGTTTTTGCTTAATAGCGGTCGGAATAGCATTCTTGTGCACGACGATGTTGATGGTTTTGTACTGCACAAATGCTTCGGAGGCGTACCAGAGACCTTTGTACCGGCCGGTTTCGCCCCATGAGTTCTTAGCCATGTAATATTTTTTTCCGGACTGATCTCGGGCGATGCCGTAGATGAGCATGCCATGGTCGTCGGTGGTTTGCAGGTTGTCGAACGCTTCCTGACGGATGGCCTGGGTGATGACTTTTTCGTAGCCCGGTTTGCCGGTATAGAGTTCCGCGTCGCGGTCGCGCTGCGACAGCCCCAGCCAGCGCGCCTGATCAGAGCCTGACATGTCGACCAGATTGACGTCGGGAACAACCGCCACGCCGTCGCGCGAAAAACCCTTCTCGCTCACGTCAGCGCCCCATGCGATGGTATAACCTTGTTCGATACTGTAATCGAGGATGCTCATCAACTCATCCAGAGGCAGGTTGTAGGAGTCCGACCAGCGCCAGTTGTCGGGAATTTCCAGCGCAAAACGGCTATAGAACGGGTGGTGCGTAAATGACGTCAACGACACATACTCGTCGGGGTCAATGCCCAGCGACGTCATAAAAGTCTGCGGCGTGTATTCCTTGCCGTCGTAGGTAAACCGTTCGGGAATGACGCCGAGATAGGTATTCAGGATTCCCTTAAACCCGTTAAACCATACGGGCGTCAGTTTTCGGTTCGGGTCTTTAACGATTGCTTCGATGCAGGCTTTAGCTGTCGCATCCAATTCGGCATGGACATGCTTGTCCTCCCCGTATTGCAGGCCGTTCATGGCCGATTCGGGCACAATGCCATACTGCTTCAGCGCATACAGCACATCGTAGAACGAGCCGCCGCCGGCAAAGTGGCCGTGTCCCTGCAATCGCACGTATTTTACCGCCTTGTCGGCATAGGTATGATGGACGATAAACATCTCCGACAAATCATATTCGCCTTTGCCCGTCCGCAGCAATTCGGACTCAATCAAGCCCAGCGCCGAAAAGCTCCAGCAAGTGCCCGAGCGATTCTGATTCTTAACCGGTGTTATCGGTAATTCACGGACGGTCGTAAACGTGTATCCGTCGTCCTTCGGCTTTTCGTCCTGCGCCCACGCCGGACAAACAAGCAGCATTAAAAGTAAAAATGACAATGTTCTCATGTTGTTGTGTTGTTGATTTGTTTAGTTGTTGACTTATTCATTGTACCATATATTCTGCCTCTTTCACCCCTCCATCAAATGCTCCAGCAGAATTTTTACGCCGATGGCGATAAGCATAATGCCTCCTATGATTTCGGCGCGTTTGCCGATGCGTGTGCCCAAACGTCGTCCGCCTAAAAGTCCGGCTACCGCTGCCACCACAGTAACGATAAAAACCAGCAGGGCAGCGACGCCCATCATCGGGAGCAGAATGTGGCTGCATGCCAGCGAGACGCCTACGGCAATGGCGTCAATGCTGGTCGCCAGCGCTATAATAAACAGGACGTAATTGTACGCAAGGTTGGTCGACGTGGGGCCGGGATCGAAACTTTCCCTTATCATTTTGCCGCCGATAAAGGCCAGCAGCCCAAATGCCACCCAATGGTCGACCGGCGCAATGTAAGTAAGCATCGATGCGCCTAACAGCCATCCGACCGCCAGCATCGCTGTCTGGAACAGCGCGAATACGCTGCTGATTTTAGCTATCCGGAGGGCTGTGTGTTTGGCGTCTATCCCGCCCGACAGCGAGACCGCAAACGTGTCGAAACATAAGCCTATGGCTAATAATAACAGGGAAAAAGGGGTCATTGTTGTGGCGTTGTTTATTTGCTTAGTTACTTAGCTGTTTAGTTGGAGGGCGCCTGTTTCTCAGGAAGGCAAGAGGGCTTCTCCGGTTCGTTTTTGAACGAGCCTCCTCTCCGTCCGTGGGAAAGCGGCTTTCCCACGGGCCGGGAAAGCGGCTTTCCCGCCGGCGGGAAAGCGACGTTCCCACGGGCGGGAAAGCGGCTTTCCCAAAAGCTCGCTTATCATCCCCATAACTCATCATTCATCATAACTCATTAACAACTCTTTGGCGTTTGCGATGGCGGCCGGTGTGATGTTCTGCCCACTTAGCATTTTGGCGATTTCCATCACCCGCTCGTCGCGGGTGAGTAGTTTGACGCGGGTAACGGGGTGGTCGTCGGCTGTTACGTCTTTGTAGACGACATAGTGCTTGTCGCCTTTGCCGGCAATCTGCGGCAGGTGTGTGATGTTAATCACCTGCATCGTTTTCGAAAGGTCGTAAATAATAGATCCCATTTTGTCGGCCATTTCGCCGGATACGCCGGTGTCGATTTCATCAAATATAATGGTAGGCAGGCCCGCGCCCTTTACTAATAGGGATTTCAGGCAGAGCATCAGGCGTGATATTTCGCCGCCCGACGCTACTCGCGAAATCTCCTGCGGTGGTATTTCTTTGTTGGCCGAAAAGAGGAAATGTACGGCGTCGCGTCCGGTTGCGCCGTAGTGTTCGGCGCGTGTGATGGCAATGGTAAACAGGGCATGAGGCATACCCAGCGTACGCAGCATGTCGGTTACATAGTGCATGGTGGCGGGCGCTGTCTGTTGCCTTCCATCCGTCAGGCGGGCAGCCCCCTCCTCGACTTGTTTCAGGCATGTGACGCAACGCGATTGCCATTCTTCCAGATGCCGGTCGAAGTTGTCGATGGCCTGTAGCCGTTCGCCGATGTTTTCCTTCAGGGCAATCAAGGCCTCGACGTCGCCTACATGATGCTTGTGCTGGAGCGAATAGAGGGTGTTCAGCCGTTCGTCGACCCATTGCTGACGCGAGGGATCGCTCTCGATGCGTTCGCCGGCGTCCCCGATTTCGGCGGCTATATCGCTTAATTCAAGACGGCACGAGCCGACGCGCTCCGCCAACGCCGCTGCCGCCGGCCATACCGGTTCGATTTTCTGCAATAGCTGCGCTACATCGCGCAGGGCGATGATAGCCGCCCGATCGTCATCCTGCAACAGCGCGGCGCTGTGCCATAAGGCCGTTTTTATTTCTTCGGCATGGGATAATTGCTGCAATTCCTCTTCCAGTTCCTGCTGTTCGCCGCTTTTCAGTTGCGCCGCCTGCAGTTCGCCGTACTGGAATTGCAGGTAGTCGCGGTCGGCTTTGCTGCGGTCGGCCTTATCCTGCAGGGCTTGCAGGGTGGCGCAGGCGGCTTTGTAGGCCGTGTATGCACGACGGTATTGCTGTAGCGTCGCCACATGCCCTGCCTGTGCGTCCAGTACATCCATCTGAAACGCCGACGAGCCTAACAGTAAGTTCTGATGCTGCGAATGGACGTCAATCAGCCGGTCGCCCAATTCCTTCAAGACATTCAGCGTAACGGGGATATCGTTGACAAACGCCCGCGACTTGCCGCCCGGCATAATCATGCGACGAATGGATACCGTCGCCGCGTAGTCTATGTCCTTCTCGCTAAACAATGCTTCCAGCCCGTAGCCGTCGATTGCAAACACTCCTTCGACGATGCAACTGCGCGAGGCGTCCTGTAAGGCCAGCGTGTCGGCGCGTTGCCCTAAAATCAGCGACAGTGCGCCCAATAAAATGGATTTCCCCGCACCCGTTTCACCGGTAATAATGCTCAACCCATCCGAAAATTCGATATGTAACTTGTCTATCAGTGCATAATTTTCTATGGTCAGGGACTGTAACACGGGGTGAATGGTGAATGGTGAAAGGCTAAAAGGGATTGACGTTTTCCTTCAATTTTTTGTATTTATTTTCGTTGGCTTTGTCGATTTCGAGGAGAATCTGGTGCACGCGGTTTCGTTCCTGCTGTGTGGCTTCCGAAAAGATATTGACGATTTCGTCGGCTTTGGCATCGAAGAATATTTTCAGGAAAAACAAATAATTGTCCGGTCGTTCGCGGTATACGCGCTGAATATCGAGGATGGCATTCATCGTTTCTTCGCGCCCTTCGGACATCTGTTCGCTCATTCGGTCAAGCCCTAAGCGGTGGTATTTGTAATATGCGCCGCGTTCGGGATTATATTTCGTATTGAGGATATTTTCGATCATCCAGTAACGGTTGTTGCGCGAGCCGTCGTAGGGTTTCCAGCCGCTTTCGGTCGCATTTTGCGCAAGCAGTACAATTTGTTCCGCTTTCTTAAACCATTCCGTCCCCCCGCGTAGCGAAAACGTGTCGTAGTCGAGACCGATGATAATGTACGCATAAAAAGCCACGAGCGAAACCAGCGACGAATATTGGTTTTCATTAAATTCCAACTTGTCGTATTCGAGGTACTGAAACGCAATATCGTTGTCCATAAAATTGAATACCGGCGAGGTGTAGGCGCTGCCGTATACCGGACGGCTCGACTGTACCTGCAACGTGCCTTTGAAGTCGCTCGTACCGGTTTGTTCGTTGATCGTGATAAAAATAGAGCATTCAATGCGCTCGTCTTGGGCGAAGATGTTCGTCGTCCATGCCGTTGCATTGACAAATTCGTACAAGTCCCGTTGCAGGGTGTTGAATACTGATTTATTCGTTCCCTGTATGCGGGACGAATTGACGCTGATATTGCAACGCAATTCCTGCGCCTGCAAGGCCGACACGCCCGCCAGTGTCCACGCCAGCCATAGTAATCCTTTTCTCATGTGTTATGCTTTTAGATGCGTTACGATTTTTTCTAGCGTATCGACAATGATTTCCGCCGCCTCCTGCTTGCTTTGCAGGGGATATTCGCGCAGCCCGTTGCGCCGGTCGATGAGGGTAATTTTGTTCGTGTCCGTGCCGAAGCCTGCGCCCGCGTCGTTGAGCGAATTGAGTACGATGCAGTCCAGATTTTTGGCCAGCAGTTTTCGTTGAGCATTGGCCGTTTCGTTGTCGGTTTCGAGGGCAAAGCCGATGAGGAACTGGTCATCCCGTTTCTGTTGTCCTAACGCCGCGGCGATGTCGACCGTAGGTTTCAGTTCGAGCGAAAGGGTATCCGGTGTGCGCTTGATTTTCTTTGTCGCCGGCGCCGCGGGCGTATAATCGGCCACCGCTGCGCAGAGAATCGCACCGTCCGTTTCCGGGAAATAGCGCATGGCCGCTTCGTACATTTCGTGCGCAGCCGTTACGCATACCCGTTCAATCCCCGCATGCACGGGCGTCAGGGCCGTAGGGCCGCTGACCAGAATGACCTGTACGCCACGTTGCGCTAAGGCTTCGGCCAGCGCATAGCCCATTTTACCTGAGGAATGATTGCCGATAAATCGCACGGGGTCGATGGCTTCGTATGTGGGTCCGGCGGTTACGAGCGCCCGCTTAACCGGCGATGATTTTTTTTTTAGCAGCTCTTGCGCGGCGACTTCGGCAATGCGTTCGGGTTCTTCCATCCGGCCTTTGCCTTCGAGGCCGCTGGCCAACTCGCCGTTGGTCGGTTCGATAACCTGTACGCCGCGATGTCGCAGGGTTTGCAGGTTGGCCTGCGTTGCAGGATGCCGCCACATGTCTACATCCATGGCCGGCGCAACCACTATCGGACAACGCGCCGACAAATAAACGGTCAGCAAGAGGTTGTCGGCAATGCCGGCGGCCATTTTAGCCAGCGTATTCGCCGTAGCGGGCGCGATGATAAACAAATCGGCCCATAGCCCCAGACGCACATGACTATTCCATTCCCCATTTTCGGGGTTGTAGAATTCCGTCAACACCGGATGTTTGGATAGGGTGGCCATCGTGAGCGGCGTGATGAGGTGTTTGGCGGCCGGCGTCATCAACACCCGGACATCCGCCCCGTTTTTGACCAGCATCCGCACAAGCGTAGCCGCTTTATAGGCGGCAATACCGCCCGTAACTCCTACTATTATATGTTTGCCGGGGAAGTCCACCGTGGATGTGTTCAGGTAAATCCGGTTGCCGGTTTGCAACGTCGGCTGCTATTCTTTTTTATCGTCGATTTTGCGATAATAAATGCGGCCTTCCTCAAATTCGCGAATAGCAACCAGTGTTGCTTTCGGCAACTTTTCGTACTGCCGCGAAAGCTCAATCTGTTCGTGGTTTTCGAAAGTTTCTTCGAGGCTGTCGGAGAAAGTGGAAAATTCTTCCATCCGGTGCAGCAGTTCCTGCTTCATTTCCGCCGCTATCTGATTCGAGCGTTTGGCGATAATCATCGTGGTTTCATACACGTTGCCCGTCGGTTTGGACAACTTACTCATGTCGCGGGTAACCGTATCATTCGTGAGGAACCCGAGGAAGTGCATCGTTTTTGCTTTACCTAAGCTTGTTTTACTCATATTGTTTTTTTTAATTGTTAGTTGTTATTTCGGTCGGCGTATTTTTCGCTTGTTCTTTGCGTACTTGCTGCGAGGCATTCTCGAACATCCGTTCTACTTCCTTCCGATGTTTCGAGTCTGGAAATTCGCTGACAAAGTTGTAATATTCATCAATGACCGCCTGATAGCGGTCTTTTTGCAGATGCTGGTAGCTTTGTTCGGCATATTTGTATGCCGCCGCGACCATCAGGTACAAAATTTCTTCGCGGAAACGGCTGTCCGGATAATCGCGCACGGAAGTGCGCAATGCGACGGTGGCGGCTTTGTAATCTTCCGTCAGGTAATATAATTTGGCGGCTTCGTATTGTTTTTCGTCAATGCGTTGCAGCAGGTCGTCTTTCATTTCCTTACATTGGGCGACGTATTCGCTTTTCGGGTAAGCGTAAAGAAATTCGTCGATCGCCGTGAGGGTTTTATAGCTGGGCGCTTGGTCCAACTCGTACCGGTAGGTTTGTTCGTAGAGCGACACGATTTGCAGGTAATACGCCTCTTCGATAAACGGGCTGCGGGGAAAAGCATTGCAGAACTGTGAAAAATAATATTCAGCCGAATAAATATCACCGTATTTGAAATAACTTTTTGCGAGAAAGAAATTCAGGCTGTCGTCCTGCGGCAGCCCGCGATAGTACATGGCCGACTGTTCATATAACGCCGCCGCCTTCTGGTATTTGCCGGCTTCGTAATACGTTCCGGCCGTCCGGTATTTCAATGCGTAATCGCTACTTTTAAGCACCTTGTCGTATTGTGTCGTGCATGCACCGGCAAGCAGCATCGCGCAAAGCGCCACGCCGCCGCTGTAGAACCGTAGAACCGTAAAAGCATTCCGTAAAACCATATTCTTTTTGCGTTAAAATGTAAACTACTATATTGGTTATTCAAGAGCGTTCAAAAAACGTTCGGCGTCGATGGCCGCTATACAGCCCGTCGCCGCAGCCGTGATCGCCTGTTTATACGAGGTATCCTGCACGTCGCCGGCGGCAAACACTCCGGGTACGTTGGTGTGCGAAGTC
>JAIRKX010000177.1 GCA_031259805.1 Prevotellaceae bacterium
CTGTTGCTTTGTAGCATGAAATTCATTGAACGCTATCGGCAATTGGCCGCTTTATTCTCTTACGAGAGAACTGTAAATATAGACGACTATTTGCTGGAGATACGTCCGTTCCGCTTTAATCAGGCGTTCATGGGCCCGGAGATTAGACAGATTCGGAAGACGATTTCCCCGACGGCATTTTGTACCGTTGCAGACAATCATATCGAAGAAAATAATACATTTATATACCCCGTTTTTGTGCCGAAAGGCGTCGTGCAAACCGATAAAGCTATTTTGCTACTGCACGGACTGAACGAGCGCTGTTGGAAAAAATACCTGCCATGGGCGGAAGCCTTAGCCTTTCAAACAGGCAGGGCTGTCATCCTGTTTCCCATTGCATTTCACATGAACCGCACACCTCAAAACTGGAGTAATCCGAGGGCAATCTTACCTTATGTGAATAACAGAAAAGAACGGTTTGCCGGATTGGACAATGCCACGTTTGTCAATCTGGCGTTGAGCAGCCGCCTGTCCGAACACCCCGTGCGCTTTTATGTGTCGGGGAAAGAGTCCGTGTTCAATCTCTGGCAACTAATCCACGAAATAAAAACCGGTCAACATGCGTTATTCAAGGAAAACACATCGGTCAACGTGTTTGCATACTCTATCGGCGCTTGTTTGGCGCAGGTATGGCTATTGTCCGACCCTGAAAAACTGGCTTCCGACAGTCGCCTGTTCCTGTTTTGCGGCGGCTCGCTATTCAGCAGGATGGACGGCAGTTCGCGCGATATCATGGACAGTGAATCGTTTCAAAAGTTACAGGACTATCTCCTGAACGATTTTATCCATGACGGGACCGGCAACGGAGAAGAGGATTTTATAGAAAAGGCCTTTAAATCCATGTTGTCGTTCCACAAATACCGTCTTTACAGAGAACGCTTTTTTCGAGCAAATCAAAATCGTATTACAGCCGTCACGCTGAAAAAAGATACGGTGATCCCCACGCTTGGCGTAGAAGAAGCGTTGGGTAGGAAATGCGCCCGCAGGATATTGTCCGAGCTGGATTTTCCCTATGCTTATGCTCACCAGACCCCCTTCCCTGTTCACAATCGCGTACCGCCGGAAGCCGTTCAGCAATGCTTCTCGGAACTCTTCGACCACGCCGCCGCTTTCCTCGCCTGACAGAGAGTCAGGCATTGCGACAAGCGTGCAATCCTTTCGTTCTCTCGCTGTCTCTTTTTTCCGTTTGCGCCGGCTGTTTGGCCGTTTCGCGGGCAGGATGGGGCGGGTGGTTTATTGCTTTTTCGTACTTTTGCCGCTGTTTTTTTAGTATACGGAACGATTATGTATAAAATATTATTGCTTTTCCTGTGCCTGTCCGGTGTAGCGGTGTCTGCGGCGGCGCAGTCCCCGACGGCGACCGTGCGGGGAAGCGTGCGCGACAGCGCAACGACCGCGCTGCTGGAGTTTGCCACCGTAGCCCTGCAAACGCGCGACGGGCGCACCGTCGGCTATACGACTACCGGCGCCGACGGACGGTTTGAAATTCGGGATGTCGCGGCGGGTAGCTATGTGCTGTCGGTGTCGTTTGTCGGCTATGCTACCCTGACGCGGTCGGTGCGGGTGGCGGGCGCTACGCTTGATGTGGGCGCGATACGTTTATCGTCCGACGCCGTGCGCCTCGGCGAAGTAGTGGTGTCGGGCGTCGGCAACGCCATGATAATAAAGAAGGATACGATTGAATACAACGCCGCCTCGTACCGTGTGACGGAGGGTGCGGTGCTCGAAGAACTGGTGAAGAAATTAGACGGCGCGGAGGTCGACAGCGACGGGAAGATTACCGTAAACGGCAAGGAAGTTACGAAGGTGCTGCTCGACGGGAAGACGTTCTTTTCCGACGATCCGCAGATTGCCATGAAGAACTTGCCGGCAAATATTGTCGACCGCGTGCAGGTCATTGACCGGAAGTCGGAGCAGGCGCAATTTACGGGCATCGACGACGGGAACGAAGAGACAGTGCTAAACCTCACCGTCCGCCCGGGTATGAAGAACGGCTGGTTTGGTAATGCCAGCGCCGGCGCCGGATATGAGAACCGCTATCAGGCGGGCGGGCTGCTGTCGAACATCAAAGACGACCGGCAACTGTCGCTGCTCGCCTCGGGCAATAATACGAACAACCGCGGCTTTTTCGATTTCACCGGCAATATGATGCAGCAGGGACGCGGCGGCGGCAGTAGCATCGGCGGTATTGGCATCGGGGGCGGCGGCGGCGGATCGCAGGGAGGCATGAATATGAATGTCGGCGGATCGCGGATGAGTATCGGCGGCAACGGTATCACCACCTCATGGCTCGGTGGCCTCAATGCTTACGACGAATTCGGCGACCGCCTGAAAGCCACCGGCAACTATTTCTATAACGGCGCCGATACGCGCCTCAACCGCGACAGCTACCGGCAAAACCTGTTCGGTAACGACAGTTCGTCCTACTATAACCAGCAGACGCAGTCGCTCTCCACCACACAGGGACATCGTGCCGCCACCGAGCTGGAGTGGACGATCGACTCGCTTAATTCCATTATTTTTAAACCGAATATCAACTACGGCGCCGGACGTTTCGACGAGACCTCGCAGTACACAACGCTGGCGGCGGGGCTTGATACGGTCAATGACGGCATGAGCCGCGCGGCGGGCGACAATACCTCGCTGGCATTTACCGGCGACCTCCTCTACCGGCACAAGTTCAGGACGGCAGGGCGCACGTTCTCGGCCAACGTCGTGCTGGGCTACAGCAGCAACGTAACGGACGGAAGCAATTATTCGCTTACACGTGTCGCAGGGCTACAGGGGCGGACGGACGCCATCGACCAGCAGTTTCGTACCGACAACATGACCTACTCGGTCAACACCCGCCTGTCGTACACCGAACCGCTGGGACGTAATTATTTTGCCGAAATAGCCTACGGCGCACGCATCAGCCGTAACACATCGGACAAGCAAACGTTTGACGTCGACCCCAACGGGGAATATACGCTCCTCGACAGCGCCTACTCCAACCAATACCGCAACCTGTTTGTCAACCAGCGCGCCGAAGTCAACATCCAGCGCGTACACGAAAAATACAACTGGACGCTGGGCTTACAGGCGCAGCCGACCTATCTGCGCAGCGAGCGCGAAGGCGAGCCGTCGTTGTCGCGCAACGCCGTAAACTTTTCGCCAATCGGCAACTTTGTCTATTACATTACCGATCACCAGCAGTTCCGCGTCAACTACCGCGGCAATACCAGCGAACCCTCCATCTCGCAATTGCAGCCCGTGCCCGACAACTCCAACCCCCTGCTGGAGCGTCTGGGCAATCCCGACCTGAACCCGGAGTTCGCACACAACCTGCGCCTGATGTACCGCTCGACCGACCTCCAAACATTCCGCACCATTATGACCTCGCTCAACGCATCGATAACAAACAACAAAATCGTCAACACCACCATCTACGAATCGACCACCGGCAAGCAGTTGATCGTGCCGGTCAACGCCGGCGGCGTATACGCGCTCCGCAGTTTTTTGATGCTGACGACGCCCTTTCGGCGCGGATCGCCGTTTTCCATCATGTCGAACACCTCCGTGAATTATACGCAGAACGTAAGCTTATCGCGCACCGTTGCCGACCTGTCCGCCATCTCGCACCGGCCCGACGACCTGCTGGCCGGCAGCGATCAAAATACGACCCGCAGCCTCTCGGTAAACGAAATGCTGCGATTAGGCTATAAAGGCGACAAGATTGACATTAACCTGATGGCGCGCGCCGGATACTCCCGTGCATGGTATTCGCTTGACAACCGCGACCAGCCCACCTACTGGAACAACAACGTCGGCGGCGACTTCAACTGGTCGCTGCCGTGGGACCTGTCGCTGGCCTCCGACCTCAACTACTCCTTCTATATCGGCTATCCCGAAGGCTATAATCAGCCGACCTGCGTATGGAATGCCGAGATTTCCAAGCTACTCTTCCGCCAAAAGCAAGGCACCCTCAAAGTCCGCATATTCGACCTCCTCAACGAAGGACGCGGCATCACGCATACCACCACCGATAACTATATCGAAGACGTATCGGTAAACACCTTAGGGCGTTATGTGATGCTCAGTTTTACCTATCGCTTCGGATCGTTCGGCAACAGCAACGACCGCGGCAACCGCAGCAACCCTCCCCCCGGCGGCATGTTCCCCCGGCCCCGTTAAGTGCAAGCTGCACAGCTCTCCCCCGCCGGCGGGGGTAGAACAATCGCCGGCGGGAGGTCAAAGGCCGGAAGAATTATTTTCTCCCGCGTTTAACAGGGCTGACGCATCTAATACACATGTGATGATGTGATGATGTGGCGAAATGCGCTCCGCGCGGTGAAAGGGTGAAATGCGCTGCGCGCGGTGAAAAGAAAGAACACAGCACCTCTCCGCGTGCCGTTAAGCACGGTATGTGGGTAGAATCCACCCCCGCCCTACGGGCACCCCCGCCAGCGGGGGTGCCCGTAGGGCGGGGGTGGACTTAACTAAGAACTAAGAGTTATGAACTAAGAACAACTTTCAACTTTCAACTTTCAACTCTCAAC
>JAIRKX010000181.1 GCA_031259805.1 Prevotellaceae bacterium
TTGAAGTACGAGACTTGCACTATGACCGACAGACTTTCGACGAAAAATATCCCGCAAAGGACAGGTATAAGCAGTTCTTTGTGAATGATAATTGCAAAGACGGCAATGATTCCGCCGAGCGTTACGGTAACGGTCGAGCGAAACGGCGCAGTCGTGCCCCGCAGATAAAACCCTTGTCGTTCGTAAGGGCAACGCATACGGTTGCCCCCACATTGTCCGTAGCCGTGGGATTGGTCAGCGTCGCCACCGTCCATGCGCCCGATGAGCCCTTGGTGGCGAAGGGCTGATAATCGACAAACAATCATACGCCGTCAAGGTGAGTAATATTGTCGGGCGCGCTGTCCCAATATATCCGAAAACTGACGGTCGGTGGCGTAATCGGCGCCCGAGCTATTCGACGCACACCACACTTTGCCCCCATGCGGGCAGCGAGAAAAATAAGAGGGCGATAACTGCGATTTTTTTCATTGTATGGTTGTTTTGAAGTCAATGAACTTATTCTTTGCTGTCGGCTTCAGCCGACGACAATAGGCATGTGGTTTTGTTCCTGCACGGCGCAGAGGAAATACTGTAATTAATTGAATATCAAAAAGAGGAGGGTTCTTCGGCGTTCAAGAGACGTGAAGCGGGCACATTCGTCTGTTTTGCTGTACCCATTGTTTTTCGACATTTGAAGGTGCAAAGGTATGCATTTTCTTTAAATATCTAACTACTTTTTGTCTGAAGGGTGATTGTTTTTGCATTACTTCACTATAGCACAGGGCATTGTTTTTTTATGTCTTTCAGTGCAAGGTAAAGATGTCGCTCGATGGTGCGGACGGACAGGTTCAGGCGTTCGGCTATTTGTGCATTGTTAAGTCCTTCGATACGGCTCATTTTAAAGATGATTTTCCGCTGTGGCGGCAGTTGTTCGACGGCGTGCAGTACCAGCAATTCTATTTCTTTGGCGTATAGTTTGTCGACGGGTTCAAATTCTTCCATCATCGGCAGATCCATGATGAATGCTGTTTCGTAGCGGCGTTCAATATTTCGGTGTTTGATGATGTTGAATATGTAGTTGCGCGTCATGGTAAACAGGTATTTGTCGCTTTGTTCGGGGTCGCGCCAGATTTTAGGTTTATCCATGATTTTTAAAAAGATGTCCTGCACCACGTCTTCTGCATCCTGATCTTTCATCAGCAGGCGGCGGGCAAAGGCTTTAACTTTAGGGTAGCTTTTAATAAAAAATACCTCGAATTCTTTGGTTAGATTATGATTGCCTCCAAACATGTGCCCTGTTAAAAAATAGTAGGAAAACAATAATTTCTTTTCCACTCCGATACGGATAAAATGGAGCAATTTTTGATTAACTTACTAAGTTAATCAAAATCTGAACAGGTATGAGGCGTGGATTTAAATGCGATTACTTATATGTTGCTTACGCAGATAACAAGTTTATTTTTCCACTGTTGACTAATTTTACGATTAATTCGCCGAATAAGGTATTGGCCCACGCAAACCATTTGCGGGTAAATTTGGCGGCATCGTTCTTGTGAAACGATTCGTGCATAAAGCCCGTGCCGCCGTCGGTGTCACGCAGGGTTTTTACGCACCACCGGATTTCGTTGTCGTCGATGCTGGTCATGGCGCGCATGATGATGCTCATAGGCCAGATGTAATCGTAACCGATATGTGGGCCGCCAATGCCTTCGGCTACTTTGCCCGAGAAGAAATACGGGTTGTCTTTGCTCCATATCAGGCGGCGGGTGTTTTGGTAGATCGGGTTGGCGGCGTCGCCATATCCCAAATAGGGCAATGCCAGCAGACTTGGTACGTTGGCGTCGTCCATGCACAGGTGGTTGCCGAAACCGTCCGTTTCAAAGGCATATACTTTGCCGTATCCGGCACGTTCCGTGATGCCATATTGCGCGACGGCGTTTTCGACTTCGCGGGCCAACGCCAAACATTTGGCTGCAAAATCGCGGTTGCCGACAACCGTCGTATAAAGCTCGGCCAGTTGACGCAACGATACGACGGCAAAGAGGTTTGAAGGAATAAGGAAACCGAATGTGGTAGCGTCGTCGGAGGGACGGAACGAGGAGACGATTAGACCGACCGGATTCACCGGATTACCCCAGCCGTCGTTCGACAGGGTATCGAGTTGGCGCTCAGTCGTCCGCTGGAAGTTGTAGGGGCCTTTGTCCGTTTTGCGTTGCTGTTCGGTGAACGTTTGGTAAATCAATTGTGTCGCTTTTTGCCACATGGCGTCGAAAGCCGAGGTATCACCGGTTATTTTCCAATAGTGATAGGCCAGTCGAACCGTGTAACAGAGCGAGTCGATTTCCCATTTGCGTTCGTGCAGTTCGGGCTTCATGGCGGTCAAATCTTTAGCCCATTCGCTACCGGTGGGGCCGTCGTTGAACGCATTGGCGTAAGGATCGATACAGATGCAGGCAGCCTGCCGACGGATTAAGCCGTTGATCATTGTTTTCAGGTCGTTATCTTTAGTAATCAACGACAGGTAAGGCCACACCTGCGCTGACGAGTCGCGCAGCCACATGGCGTGAATGTCACCGGTGATGACGAACGTATCGGGTGTCCCGTTCAACAATTTAAAGGTAACGGTGGTGTCTAACGTGTTCGGAAAACAGTTTTCGAACATCCACGCTAATTTCGGGTCTTTAATCCGTGTTTTTACGTCGGCAATAGTGGCTTCTACCGCCTTTGAAACGAAGCCACGCGCGCCGGGTTCGGGGCGCAACGAGCGGAAGGCGTCGCTGCTGCCCGATAAGCCACTGTTTTTACTGTCCGAAGCCAATAACGTATTACCCAATGCCAAGCCGGCGACGGTAGCGGCGCTCGTCTGTAAGAATTTTCGTCTGGAAAGTGTCATAATCAATTTAAAAATTAAGCATAAAATATTTTTAATCGGACAAAGGTAAGTAATAATTTAGTAATATTCCAAACATCCGCCCTATTTTTCTCATCGACCCCCTGCATTTTTGTATGAAAACTTTTGGTGATTTTTAGAAAAATTGTACCTTTGCACCCGCAAAATTCGATTTCGCACTATTGACCTATGGTGTAATGGTAGCACAACAGATTTTGGTTCTGTTTGTATAGGTTCGAATCCTGTTAGGTCAGCCACAGTAAAATCAGTGAATAAGAAGCCTCTCAGCATATTGAGGGGCTTCTATTTTTTGCATAATCAGATAAATTTTGCTATCTTTGTTCGTGATTTTGTCAGGAATTCGTCAGGAAAATTTATAACTATTACATATGGCTACGTTCTCTATTTTAATTCAAAAAGGCGACCGCCGAAAGGATGGGAAATACCCGATCTATATTCGGGTATATTGGAAGAGTAAGAGCGCAAATATTCATACGGCCCTTTATGCGACCGAAAAGCAACTCACAAGAGATCTGCGACTGAAAGACCCTCTGCTACTGCGTGAAATTACGGAAAGAATCGCACGGTATGAAACTCTGAAGTTAGTTTTGGGGCTTCGTCTCTCGGCGTATTCTGCGAAGGAGTTGGCTGCTTATTTTGTGCGTCGGACGACGGACTCCTCTGCCGGGGTGAGTATGACGGAGTATGCGGCGAGACATGTAGAGCGGTTGCAGTCGGAGGGGCGAACGGGTACGATGAAAAACATGAAGACGGCTATGCGGAGCGTCTGCCGGTTTGCCGAATCGGAGCAGCTGTATTTTTCCGACATTACGGTGCGTTTTTTGCAGGATTATGAGCGGTGGTTGTTAGGGAATGGGGTAAAGGGTCGTGGTGTATCTCTTTACATCGGTCATATTCGGGAGTTGTTTAATCTTGCGCGAAATGAATATAACGATGAGGATCGCGGGGATATTCAGATAGCACATTATCCGTTTCGTAAATATAAAATACCTAAAGCGCCCGAACCTGAAAAGCGGGCGTTGACCGTCGCGCAAATACGGGCGATACGGGATTATGTGCCGTCTTACAGTTATGAGAGTTAGCTAAGGATTTGTTTATGCTTTCCTTCTATTTGGCTGGGATGAACAGTGTAGATTTATTCTTCTGTCCTCCGTCGAAGGATGGGCGGATTACTTACCATCGTGCGAAGACGCAAGGTCGTCGGGCCGACCGGGCGAAAATATCCATTCGGGTGGAGCCGGAGGCGGAGGTTATTATAGGGAAGTATGCGGGTAGTGAACGGCTGCTTGATTTGTGTGATCGATATGCTAACAAGGCCTTGTTGAACGGGGTATTGAGCAGGGGGATGCGGGCTATCGGCAAGGGGCTTAGCATAGCCGGATTGACGTTCTATGCTGCCCGGCATTCGTGGGCGACGATTGCGGTAAATGATTGCGATATACCCAAGAGCTATGTGCATGAAGCTTTGAATCACGTGGATGGGAGTATGAAGATAACGGATGTGTATATCCGGAGAGACTGGTCGAAGGTGGACAGGGCGAATAGGCAGGTATTAGATTTTATTGGAGGCCAATCCTCTACGATTTCCCACGTGTAGCGCATTTTAGCATGTGTGTCCAGGCAGTCGCACGCTACTCTTTAAAAACTCCCGGACATACTTTTCTACGACCGATTCGGTGTACATATGCTTCGTGTCGTGCATTATTAAATCAAACAGTTCTGTTCGCCGGATCATTTTACCTATATCAAGGGTTGCGCCGCTGTCGAAGCGGATGATTGATTCTTTATTATTAATTTTGGTAATCACACGCCGGCAGGAGTTGAATATGTTTTCACGTGTTTTCT
>JAIRKX010000004.1 GCA_031259805.1 Prevotellaceae bacterium
GATTCCTCCTGCTTCGTTCCTCGCAGTTCGGAATGACGTGCGTTGTTCCCCGTCATTGCGAACTGCGAGGAACGAAGCAGGAAGCAATCCAGCATATTTACCGTTTCTGGATTGCTTCGAGCTTCGCCCTTGCAATGACGGAGCAATGAATCGCCACATCATCATATATATTTTAGATGCGTCAGCCCTACCCGTAGAGAAGGGGGCGTTCCACTTTTTTTGAGAAAATGGGTATATTCCGAATCTTCATTCGTATATCTGTTGAATCAAAAAAGTAAACGATGCAGGTTTCAAAGTATAGTCATTTTTCCGCGATTGATTTTTTAAAGGACGAGCGCTTCCTTGTGTGGCAGCTGTTCCGTGAGGAGTCCGACAAGGCCTACTGGCAGCAGGTCATGGCCGATTACCCGGACACAGCGCCGGTGATCCGGGATGCGGAGGCGCTCTATAAGCAGCATGTCAAACTGAATGATTTTAAAATACCGCCCTACGAAATAATCGAACGTTTTGTGCTCCTGCAAGGGATGATTCGTCGGAAAAAGGAGCAACGTCGGCGTCGTCGTATAGCGCTGTGGATGTCGGGGGCTGCCGCCGGTATCGTCGGCCTCGTCGCCGGCGCTACGCTGTTGTTTACCGCCACACCTGCACCGGAACAGCCGTTGGCCGACCATGCGGCATTTTGCGATACCTCTTTTACGGAAAGTAATGAAGTAACCCTGATTGTCGATCATTCGGCAATGGTGTTATCCAACAATTCGCAGGTGTCCTACACGGCGTCCGGCGCGATAGCCGTCCATACGGAGCATACAAGCGGAGATGCGCTTATTCGTGAACCGATAGCCGAAACACAGCAAAACAAATTGATTGTCCCAAAAGGCCGCCGGTCGTCGATTATATTGGCGGATAACACGCATGTGTGGCTTAATTCGGGGACGACGCTTATTTTTCCGTCATCCTTTGAGCGCAACCGGCGGGAAGTATATGTGGACGGAGAAGTATATATCGAAGTGGAAAAAGACCCGGCACGCCCGTTTGTGGTAAAATCATCTGCACTTAACATCGAAGTATTGGGCACGAAATTCAATGTCTCCGCCTATTCGTCGGATATGGAGCAAACGGTGGTGCTGGTCGAAGGGTCGGTCGAGGTAGCCGCCGGCCTGCGGAAAACGCGCCTGCTCCCCAACCAGCGGTTTTCGACGGACGGCAAAGGAGACTATAAGGTGGACGAAGTTGCGGTAACGGATTATACCTGCTGGCGGCATGGATGGATTCAAACCAATACTACCTCGCTGGAGGAACTGGCGAGGCGTCTCTCGCGCTATTACGACAAGGAAATAATCTGCGATACGCGTGTGGCACACCTGAAATGTTACGGCAAGTTAGTTCTGTTCGACGATTTGGACAAGGCGCTGCATACGGTTTCCAAAAACATGCACATCGAGTATCGTTATAAGAACGATAGAACCATTATGCTATATCCTAAAAAATAAATACAGATGAATAAAACAGCCTTTACCCTATTCTTTACAAAAAAAGCGTCCTGTGTTCTTTTACTGCTCCTCTGCCTGACCGTCTGTCCGGCGGGAGCGCAACCGGCAAAGATTTCCCTGAAAGTACAGGAGCAACCTATCCGCAGCATCCTCCAGCATATCGAAAACACGAGCGAATATGTGTTCTTTTATTCGGACAAAGTGCCGGCGGAGCTGTCGAAGACCGCGAGCGTCGAAGTCGAAGCCGAGCCGATTGCCGCTGTCCTGGATAAAGTGTTTGCGGCAACAAATCTTACGTATGAAATCCGCGAGAATCAGGTGTCGATATTGTTAAAAAACGTACCGGCGGCGACGCAGCCAAAGACTACCACGATTACCGGTAAAGTAACCGACGACCATGCCGAGCCGTTGATCGGGGCGACAGTGTCGGTCGTCGGCCATACGCAGTCGACGCTGACAGACCTCGACGGTTCGTATTCCATTACCGCGCCGGCCAACGCTACGCAATTGCGTTTTTCCTACATCGGCTATGCCGACGCAGTCGAAACAATCAACCTCCGCGCCCGCATCGACGTAGCGCTCCGCGAAGCCGCCACGCAACTCGACGAACTGGTGGTGATCGGCTACGGGACGGTGCGCAAGCGGGATCTGACAGGGTCGGTATCGTCGGTCAAAGCGTCGGATGTGAATATGACGGCATCGGCGTCGATCGGCCATGCGTTGAAAGGAAAGGCCGCCGGGCTGTCAATTATCCAGAACAGCGCCCAACCCGGCGGCGGGCTGAAGATATTAGTGCGCGGCGCCGGCTCGGTCAATGCCAGCAATAAGCCGCTGTACGTTGTCGACGGATTTCCCGTCGCCCAATTGGAGCAGCCCGGCAGCGGCAACGATTTACTGGACGGCGGCACGCAGAGTGTATTGAATTTCTTAAACCCAAACGATATTGCGTCGATTGAAGTCCTGAAAGACGCATCGGCGACGGCTATCTACGGTTCGCGGGCGGCCAACGGCGTGGTGCTGATTACGACCAAAAGGGGCGTCGAAGGAAAGACGACGATTAACTATGGCGTGTCGTATGGCGTGCAGCAGCATTCCAATATCTTCGACCTGTATAACCTGCAGGAATGGATGACCGAGAAGAACAACGCCAGCTGGGATTTCTGGATGTTCGAGAACGAAGTCATCCCCTACGGCAACAAGTCGCTGGAAGAGGCAACGAGCCGCCCTAAGAATGGGGTGAAGTATAAACTGCCTTACACCGATACCGAGATTGCCAACGCCGGCGAAGGCACAGACTGGGTCGGGCTCGTCACCCGGCTGGGCAATGTGCAGCAACATAATTTGAACGTGCAGGGAGGGAATGCCCGTACAAAGTATCTGGTTTCGTTCAATTATTTCGACCACGAAGGGATTATCAAAAATTCGGCCGTTACGCGCTATACCGGAAAGGCCAATTTGGATCATGCCATTAATAAATATGTAAAGTTGGGGGTGAACCTTGTCGCTACACGGCTCGACAATGACAACCGCGCGCTGGGCGACCGGGAGTTTGAGAACTCCGGCCTGCTACGCGCGGCAGTGCAGATGGGGCCGCATATTCAGGCTATCGACGACAACGGCAACTATCCGATTAATCCCGAACTGCCGACGCAGCCGAATGCCTACTCGCTGCTGAACGTGCAGGACAGGGGGCGGATGGATCGCCTGCTGGCCAATGTCGACATGGTGATAGAGCCGATGACGGGCTTGCGCGTGAAATTAACCGCCGGAACCGACGTCGCCTACCAAAGCCGGAAAACCTATATGCCGAAGTCGACGTTGCACGGCGGCCTGTCGAACGGCATCGCTACGATTAACCAAAACCTGAACGAACAGTACCTGCTCGAAGGCACGGTGAATTATACGGCGGAGTTCCGCTCGATGCACCGCATCGGCATACTGGCGGGCGCATCGTATGAGCGGTTTGTCGGCAACGGGCACAACCTGAGAAATAATGATTTTATTATTGACGGCTTCGGCTGGAACAGCATGGGATCGGGCGTGGGCGTGAAGGACGTCGGGTCGTGGGGTAATGAGAATAAAATGAAATCGCTCTTTACGCGCGTAAATTATACCCTGCTCGACCGCTATTTGATAACGGCTACGTTTCGTGCCGACGGTGCGAGCGTATTTGCCAAAAATCATAAGTGGGGCTATTTCCCCTCCATCGCGGCGGCATGGAATATCTCGGAAGAGCCGTTTATGGAGGCTGTCCGTCCGGTGTTGTCGATGCTGAAACTGCGCACCAGCTACGGGCAAACCGGTAATTCCGATATTGTCGAGAATGCCTTTGCTTCTTATAGCGCACAAGCGGCGTGGAACACGGTTGACAAGGATCAAATCGTGGGCGTTTTTCAGAACCGGCTGGACAACCCGAATTTGAAATGGGAAACGACTACCGAGCTGAATGTCGGTCTGGATGTGGCGTTGTACGACGGACGATTTTCCGTCACCGTCGAGTTGTACGACCGCGTCATTTCCGATCTATTAAACTATAAACTGCTGAACATTTACCATGATATTAGCCGCGTCATCGCCAATATCGGCAAGACACAAAGCAGGGGGCTTGAGATAACCGTCAATACAAAGAATATCGACCGTGCCGATTTCGGCTGGGCGACCGATTTTACCTTCTCGACTTATAACGACCGCTGGCTCGAACGCACGACCGACTGGAAACCGGCGGTGTACGAGCGCGTAGACGACCCTATTCGTGCACGCTATTCGCGCATAGCCGACCATATCCTGCAAATAGACGAAGCGCCGCCGGCATCGCAGCCCGACCTGAAGCCCGGCCAGTTAGTCATCCGTGACATCAACGGCTACCGGCGGGACGAGTACGGCGACCCGATTGTCGAGAACGGCATGTTTGTACTCACCGGCCACCCCGACGGTATTATCGACGATGCCGACACGCGCTTGATGGGTTCGACCGACCCGTCGTGTATCGTCGGGCTGTCGAATCGCTTTCGCTGGAAAAATATAGATTTCAGTTTCGATATTAACGGGCTTTTCGGGCGGTCGATGGAAGACCCGACATTTATTGCCTTAGGCGCATCGGCTGACGGCATCGCTCAATATGGATACAACGGTTTACGGACGTTGAAAGACCGCTGGACGCCCGAAAATCCTTCGACCACGCAGCCCAGCTCGTTCTACCGCTGGTCGCAGTACGGTGCGGGCGACTGGTTTTACCAGAGCGCATGGTTCCTGCGCCTGCAAAGTGTCGCTATCGGCTACACCCTGCCGAAGATTAAGGCGCTGGGAAACGTCGCTCCGGATATTCGTATTTACGTCGACGCAAACAATCTCTTTATCCTTACTCCCTATAAAGGCCTCGACCCGGAGACGGATGTCTACACGGCGGCCTACCCGAACGCCCGGACATTTACCATAGGACTTGATGTGAAATTTTAACGCTCATTTACGATGAAAACGAAATACCACTTTATAATCGTTCTTTTACTATGGCTCGCCGGTAGCTGCGGCGGCCTCGACCCGATTAATTATTCCGAAATCAACCCGTCGGTATTCCCGCAGAGCGAAGCCGATTTGGAAGCGCTGGTGATGTCGTGCTATTACCCCTTGCGCGGGAGCTGGTGGGATGGCATCAACACTAACTCCGAGCGGGGGCAAATGTTCGTCAATGACTGCTGCACGGAGATCCTTTGCGGTAAATTCGGCGCGCAGAAGATGTGCTCGGAGTTGTCGTATAATGAAACGACGCTCGATGTAACCTGTTTCTTCTACGTGCGTCCCGACACATGGAACGGCACAGACGGGTTCCACAACAAAATCAGCCGTTGCACCATTGTCATGGACGCCATCGAAAACAGTAGCCTCAGTCGGGCTTTAAAAGATAAATACCTGGCCGAAGTCCGCTGCGCGCGCGGCTATTTATCCTATATCCTCTTCGACATGTACGGCCCGCTGATCATTGCGCCGATAGAGGTTCTGCGCGACCCGCTCACGGAAGTC
>JAIRKX010000017.1 GCA_031259805.1 Prevotellaceae bacterium
GAGTTATATGGGCGCTAATCAAGTAGCGTTTGCCGCTTCGGGCTGTGGGTCGTCCTGCGGTTCGGGCGACGACAGTCCGAAACCTTCCGCATGTGGAGCAGGCGATGGCGATTCGAAGCAGGCGCCTAAAATAAAAACACTATCTTTGCGCCCGATTATAACCAATTAAAATGAATCGTATGCGTAACGACACTCTCATTTTTTTATCTACATGCTATGGTCGCACGCGGTGTGCGGCGTTCCGTATTATTACGGTCTTTCTGTTATTATGGAGTTTCCTTCTCCCGGACGCGAGCCATGCCGGATGCCGGACGCCAGACGCGACGACGGAACAGGAGTGGATAGCCGACAATATCCGCTTTGCCGTCGAACAAGCGCGGCATATGCTCTTGTCGCTCAACCCTGCCGCCGGACGGTATCCGCGGACAGCAGACCGCAACGGTCGTTTGGCGACTACCGGCATCCACGAGTGGACGAGCGGGTTTTTCCCCGGCCTCCTGTGGCATCTCTACGCATTAAGCGGCGATGAGGCTTTGAAAACCCACGCCGACGCATGGACGTTGCCGCTGTCGCCGTTGAAAACCTATAAGGCAACGCACGATCTGGGCTTTATGCTGTACATTCCCTTTGGTCTTCGGCAGCAGTTGGCGGCTAACGGTACGGATGACGGTGAGGAGACGCTGTTACAGGGCGCCCGCTCGCTTGCATCCCGTTTTAACGACACGGTGCAATGCCTGAAATCGTGGCAGGGAGGGCGGTCGTGGCACGGTTCGACGTGGCTGTTTCCGGTGATTATCGACAATATGATGAATCTGGAACTGCTGATGTGGGCTGCCCGCCATGCGCCCGATCCGGCAGAAGCCGCCCGATTCCGCTACATTGCCATGACACATGCCAACACGACCATCCGTAACCACCTGCGCTCCGATTACAGTTGCTATCATGTGGTCGACTACGATCCCGGCACGGGCGCTATCCGCGAAAAAAGAGCGGCGCAGGGATGGAGCGATAACTCCGCATGGGCGCGCGGGCAAGCGTGGGGCATCTACGGGTTTACGATGATGTTCCGCGAAACGGGCGACCTCATGTATCTGGAAACAGCCGAGAAAATGGCTGCATTCTTTTTGAATCATCCCCGACTGCCGGACGACAAAATTCCCTATTGGGATTTCAACGCAGGACAACCGGACTACATACCCGCATGGCCTGACCGGACGTCGGCGCTGCCCTTGTTGCCGGACGAATTTCCCATCGGACAGTACCGCGATGCGTCGGCCGGAGCGATAACAGCATCGGCGCTGCTCGAACTGTATATGTACACCAGCCGTGAAATCTATCGCACGACGGCGGTAGAAATCCTGCACCGGCTGGCCTCCGATGCCTATCGCGCAACAGCCATAGGCGACAATGCCGGATTCCTCCTGAAACATAGCGTCGGAAGCATCCCTCACGGATCGGAAATTGACGTTCCTCTCATCTATGCTGACTACTATTTCATAGAAGCCTTGACGAAACTATTGACCATTGACTATTGACTATTGTTGATTTGTGTGATTTTTATGATGACCGTGAGGCGTAATCCGCCTCCACAAGCACGCCACGAAGTGGCGCAGGTCATAGTGCAGACTGCAGGTCCATGTTCAATGGCGTTGCAGACCTACGCTGACGAATAACAAACAACGATATTCTCTCATTCAAAAAATAAGGGAATACCGTTGTGGCAGGAAAATGATCGGAGTTACTAAAGTTTCGGCATGGAGATGCGGACTTAATGGTTTCCATGCGCTTTTCAATGCTCGCTATTTCGTCGCTTCGATTATTCCCCGGAAATAGCCGATTGATTCGCTGATGCCGGCAAACGGGTTTTTCATATCCTTTTCGTGTTCGAGGCTGCATACGCCGCGATAATCGACTTCCCGCAATGCTCGGACAAAAGCGGGAAAATCAATCACACCCCGTCCGATCTCGACCGAATATCCTTCTTTGGTTGTTCCCGTAACATCTTTGATGTGAATATCGAACACACGCGAATGATATTTTTTCAAATCGGCTACCGGATCTTTCCCGTTGCGGGTGTCATGCCCGATATCCAAGCACATCCCCATGCGCGGATCTAAATTCTTCGTGTGATTCCACACATCGTCGGCATCGGGATACAAGGCGATATCGGGACCGTGTAAATGGATGGCGTATTTGAAATCGTATTCCTTCACTTTTTTATCTACGTAAGGCAGCAGTTCGAGATTCGGCACGCCGACAATCAACTTTACACCGACACGTTTAGCGTATTCGAATGCGCGGTCGACTTCCATTTCGGTTTTCATGTAAATCGGCCCTACGGCATAACCGGTTACCCCACTCGCGGCCAGTTTTGCATGGAATGCCGCGATTTGCTCACCGGTACTGTTCAGCGGCAAATGAAAATCCTTGATGCAAAGGTAATGCACATCGTTTTTCTGCAAAGTCTCCAGTGTTTTGTCGAGATCGAAATGAACGAAGGTATAACCTGCCATCCCGACATGGAAAGGTTCGCCTGTTTCGGAAGGCGGTTGTTCGCCGTTCAGTTCTTTAATCTTGATGTTCTTAAAAAAGACTTCATCGCCGTGATCCTGCAAAAGGATATGCCCTTCGGCGGCATTCCCGAAGTTCGGCCAGTCGACATATTTGCTGCAATTCACCAGCGCATTGAATGCTTGTGTATTTCTCACGTATTCCACGATCTTAATCCCATTCAGGTAATGCTGCACCCGATTGCCTTCGATAATGATGGTAGCCGTATTAAAATCGTTTTCGTCGAAACGATAGTCTTTCGCGCTCCGGTCGGGAGGGATCAGGTCGTAGAGAGCGCCCAGCGTGCGATTGCCTTTCACGCCCAATTTCGCATCGGGATGATTGTTGTCGTCCAACAACTGAAATTCGCAGCCGATGGCCGAGCCTTCGCCCCTGTTCAAATCAGGGTCGACGAAATACTTAATGCCGCTGTTGGCCCCTCGGGTAATCTTGAAATCGACTTTCAGAATAAAATTCCGGTACTTCCGTGTAGTGATAATATCGCCCCCATTGGTCGATTCCGCGCCACCGCTTTTGTGCACTCGCAACGTTCCATTCTCGATCGACCAGCCGTGCGTCGGGAAAGTCGCTATTTTAGCGCCCCGCCAATCGTCGGTCGTTTTGCCGTCCCATAACAATTGCCAACCTTCGCCGGCTTCTTGTGCCGTCAAAGTATTATCCTGACTTTTTGCCTCCCGGGCGAATCCCATAGCGGCCATGATAGTGATGATGATAATTCCGTTTTTTCTCATTTTTGTATATGTAAATTCATTAACTCCTATAGCTACCTCCTCCTGTAAAATTCTTCCCATCCTTTGCGGGGCGGCGCTTGTGTCAACATCGCATTCGCAAACGCATTGTTCGTTACCTGCTTTGTTTTGCGATCGAACACAATTTTCGTATTCAGCCGTTGCGCCATTACGCCCAACGAAAAGACCTGACTCAGCGTCCCGTGTATTTCGAATGGCGAACGCGTTTTTTCTTCACCCAAACAGGCCAGCAAGAAATTAGCAAAATGATTGGAGGGGCTTTTAGGAACTTCCGGCAATTTCGATTGTATGGCTTTGGCCTTTTCTTCCGGAATAATCGTGAGCGTACTGCCATGCGAACCACCTTTGAATGTCAGTTCTTTGCTGTAAATTATCTTTCCCGGATTCAGTTTCGACGGTTGTAATTTTCCTCCTGCCACCGGCGGAATGTTCGGATCGATATCGGAAATCCCGTAACCGGCGGGTACGGCAGGAATATTGTCTACGCCATCGTACCATGTGATATCTACCGGCGGCATGTCGTCCCGTGCCGGAAAACGGAAAAGGATGGTTGAGGATTTGGGAAAGAAGTAATCGTTACGTCCGTCCAAACGCAAGGCCGTGATTTCGTAAGGCAAGCCCAATTCGAGAAATTCGTGTATCGTATCGAGGATATGCGCTCCCCAATCGCCCAAAGCGCCCATGCCGAAATCGTACCACGAACGCCAGTCGCCGTAGTGGTACTTGCTATTGTATTCGTGATAGGGAATGGCCGACAGCCATGTATCCCAATCCAGCGTTGCGGGGACAGGCTGTGCTTCGGGGTACTTATAAATAGTCGTATCCCACGAATGCCAGCGCCGGGCGGAATTCATGTGAGCCGTCACTTCCGTTACATCTTTGATGATGCCTGCTTCTTTCCACGTTTTAAATTGAAAATAGTTGCCTTCCGAATGGCCTTGATTGCCGACCTGCGTTACTACGTTTTGATGTTTTTTGGCTGCTTCAATCAGTAATTCCGCTTCATAGAACGTACGCACCATCGGTTTTTCCACATAGATGTGTTTGCCCAAAGAGATAGCCAGCATACAAACAGGGAAATGAGCATGGTCGGGAATGGCAGCCACGACAGCGTCGATCTCGTTGTCCATTTTATCAAACATCACCCTGAAATCCTGAAATCGCTTTGCATTGGGATACGCATTCAGCATATCTTGAGTGTGCGGCGCCCCCAAATCGACATCGCAAAGGGCAACGATGTTTGCCAGACCGGTTTTATCAAATTCCCGGATAACCTCGGCCCCTCGGTTTCCGATACCGATACATGCCAGATTGACTTTACGATTGGCACCAATAATCCTTGCTGCATTAGCTGCCGTCATAGATTTTACCGTATTCAATCCGCCGAGGGCCAAACCAGCTGTCGCCAATCCTCCGGCCCGTAAAAAAACTCTTCGTGTGATCATAAGTACTACATTGTTAAATTATAAATTAATTAATTACTATACTTCTCTCCCCAAACAATCATACTTTGGGAAATGAGATACAAAGGTAAGAAAAAATGATAAATAGTAAATGGTGCAGTTATAGATGCGTCAGCCCTAATAGAGGGGTGCATTTCAAATTGTCGCAATGACGTCCGTCGGCTTTAGCCGACGGCAATAATAACTCATCACTTTCAACCTCCAACTCTTCGTTTTTATCGGGTCGGAACAGATAGAAGGTTCTAGTCGGACTAGATAGAAGGTTCTAGTCCGACCAGAAATCCGGTTCTGATGCGGTCAGCCATCGGTGTCTGGGCAAACGCCTGTCGGCGTGTCGCGTACGTCGTTCTTTTTCTATTGATATTGTGCCCCGCAGGGGAACTCATAACTCATAACGCATAGGAAGGGTGAAGCAATCCGGAAATCCACTGGATTGCTTCGGGCTTTGCCCTCGCAATGACGCGCTTCGGGCTTCGTCCTCGCAATGACGCGCTTCGGGCTTTGCCCTCGCAAAGACGGCTACGATAAGCCGGGTTTGCGACAATTTGAAATACACCCGTTATAGAGTGCAAGTTACCCGTAAGGGAATACATATATGTAAAATAGGTGTAGGATACAGGGTACAAGGAGGAAGGGTTGCTCCCACAGACGCCCTGTATCCCGCACCTCCGAGTTGTAATTTTTTTCGTATATTTGCCCCTTCAAAATTAATAACAAATAAATCTTTAACACTATGGCACGCGAGCAAGAACAACAGGTAGCTACCAATAATATTAACCGGATTTGCCAGGGCACGGAAATTATTGGGAATATTAAAACCACGGGCGATATCCGGTTAGACGGGGTATTGGAGGGGAATATCGTTTCAACAGGCAAGATCGTTATCGGCAACGTCGGTAAAACGAAAGGTGAAATTAATTGCCGTACGGCCGACATCTTCGGCTTTGTCGACGGTTTGCTGGATGTATCGGAAATCGTAAACCTTAAAGCTACGGCAAATATCAAAGGCACGATTACCACCGCCAAAATAAGTATCGAGGCCGGCGCGATATTCAATGGCACTTGCACGATGCCCGAGCCGCAGACCTCCTCTCTGCCGCCCAAAAAAGGATAATATGACCGGCACGGAATATTTCCTCATTTCGTACAACGTCAACGGCATCCGGTCGGCTATTTCCAAAAATTTTTATGACTGGCTACGTGTCGAAAATCCTGACATCGTATGCCTGCAGGAAACCAAGGCGCAACCCGGACAGATTGACCACGCGCTTTTTGAACAGTTGGGCTATCACTGTGCATTCCATTCGGCGCAGCGCAAGGGGTACAGCGGCACAGCCATCCTTTCCAAGCCGACGCCTGACGCGGTGCTGTATGGCATCGGCGACGCTCGTTTCGACGACGAAGGTCGCCTCATCCGCGCTGATTATGGCGACATAACGCTCCTCTGCTCCTATTTTCCATCAGGTACGATGGGCAATGTGCGGCAAGCATTTAAGATGGAATACCTGACGGCGTTCTTTCAATACATCGAACAACTCCGGCAGTCGCGACCGAAACTGATTGTAACCGGCGATTTCAACATCAGCCATAAACCGATCGACATCAACAGCCCGAAGACACACGAGAAAATGTCCGGTTTCCTGCCCGAAGAACGGGCATGGGTGGACGAATTTGCCGACGCCGGATTTATCGACACTTTCCGTGTATTTCACCCCGACGAAGCGGAACGGTACAGTTGGTGGAGTCATTGGGCTAAAGCACGGGAGCGGAATATCGGATGGCGGTTGGATTATTTTTGGGTTACCGAAAACCTGTACGAGAACTTGTCGGATGCCGATATTTTAGATCGCGTCGTACACTCCGACCATTGTCCGGTTGCACTACGCATCCGGTTTTAACACGACCACCGGCTATTTGAACCGGTAAAAATCCGTCGCCGAAAATTCGACGACACCGGTATTGATCGCGCCTTGTTCCCCGATTTTAAACCATGCGCTCGGGGGCTCTCCCTGAATAGTATTTTGTAATACCCGAATAGACTGCGCCGGCGCGCCGCCGCTGACCAGCAGCACGATTTTCTCCCCGGTATCGCGGTTGACAGCCATATCGAGCACCATCATCGCAAAACCGTCGTGCAGCAGTAAGTCGCCCGGCGACAGGTCGCCGACCACAACGGAGTCAATGTCGTGGCGCACGGTTTGAAAATCGCTATATTGAAAAATAAAATCCAAATAACGGCGGAAAGTACGATATTGTTGCGGATTATAGGGGGTTTTTGTCCAATAGGCGCGATTGTCCACCGTAATATTCATGCCTTGCGCCCATTGCTGGTACGGAATAGTCTTGCCGTTACGGATATGAAATTGGATAGCTGAGAATTGTTGCCGTTCAAATAAATATTCTGCCCAGATCCGCATAAGCGACTGGACGGTGCATTGCCAGTTCCTTGTACCTGTTTCTATGTCGAGAATCGCGGCCGTACCGGATTTTTTATCTGTTTCGACCGGCTCATTCGCGTAATTCCGTACCGGCGTACCTTCGGGGAAAAGTGGCAAATTACGTAAAAACAAAGTAAATGAATGCTCCTTGGCATCGGTGCGTACAAACGACTCCGGCGTTTTAAAGCGAACCGCCACGGCCCCCTTGTGCTGCCGAATCGGAACTTGCCCGTGGCTGCCGACCGGAAGCAAACCGCACAAAAAAATCAGCGCTATATCGTATTGCCGGAATTTCATCTGTATACAAAGGTACGAATATATCTTGATTTTACGTACATCTTATTAAGAGTGTATTTTTTCGTCCGTTAATAAATCGGGGCGCAACGTCCGGGTTCGCTGCAGCGCTTGTTCCTCGTGCCATTCGGCGATTTTTTGATGGTTGCCCGACAGCAACACCGACGGCACGCGCCAGCCGTTAAACACTTCGGGACGAGTGTATACCGGCGGAGCCAACAGCCCGTCCTGAAACGAATCGGTGAGTGCCGACGTCTCGTCGGAAATGACACCGGGCAACAGCCGCACGATAGCGTCGACCAGCACGACTGCCGCCGGTTCGCCGCCGCTCAGTACATAATCGCCGATAGAAATTTCCTTGGTGATCAACTGTTCACGAATGCGGTGGTCAATGCCCTTATAATGTCCGCACAAGACGATGAGGTTTGTCAGCAGGGAAAGACGGTTGACATACGGCTGCGTCAGCCGTTCGCCGTCGGGCGAGAGGTAAATAATTTCGTCATACGCACGTTCGCCCTGCAGCATTTGTATACAGGTGAAAATCGGCTCAATCATCAGCACCATACCTGCCGCGCCGCCAAACGCATAATCGTCTGTCTGCCGGTAACGACCCTTGCCGTATTTGCGCAGGTTGTGAATATGAATCTCGACCGCGCCCTTATCCTGCGCCCGTTTCGGAATAGAATACCCCAGCGGACCCTCCAGCAGCTCGGGCGCTACCGTCAATATGTCAATGCGTATCATAAGACAAATTTACAAAATAATTAGGAATTGCGTAAGGTATCCCGCAGGCACGCCATTTACCACTTTGCGGAAAGTAAGAGGCAGTGGTCACTGCTTTGCTATAATACGGCTTTGCTATAAATAATAGAGGAATAATAGCAATAGAAAAACCGACTACCCTCATCCTTCACTCTTCCGATCCCTTACCAATCAACGAACCCCCAAAAAAACAGGTCAAAATATATAATTTTTGCCTTTTTCTGTTTTGATACTTAAATTTAATTATTTACCTTTGCATTTTACTTCTGGTAAGTAGTATTATCAGAAGTAAACTTAAAGTCC
>JAIRKX010000028.1 GCA_031259805.1 Prevotellaceae bacterium
TGAGTAGTTACAATTACATTGTATTAGAATTATGTTGTAAAGATAGCCATTTTTTTAGAAACGAAAATGCGGAGTAAGGCGCGCCCACGAGGGATGAAAAGATGAAAGGGCATTTTTTAAACGCAGAAGTGCAAAGATGTAGCGGCGCAGTATTCTTTGTTCATTACGCTTCACGAATAACGCTTTACGCCTCATGTACAAGAAAAACGGCGCAAGGTAAATGCCCTGCGCCGTTTGTGAAGTTTAGGCAGTAATTATTTCTATCTAATATCCGAAAATCTCTTCCAGCGAGAGTTTATGTATCGGGCCGAATTGTTTCGCCGCGTCCATTAAACGGCTGTCCTTTTCATCACCCAAAAGGCAATAGGTGTAAGGACGACCTTTGACATATTGCTCTTGGAATTTCTTGACGTCGTCGATCGTCATCTTCGGGTAGGCAGCGTAGCGGTCTTTGCGAGAGTCGTAGGTGTAACCCATTTTGAGGTCGCCGACATACGTCCACAGTACATTGGAGCGGATGATGCGTTCGGTGCGGATCGTTGTAATCAGGTTTTCTTTGGCCAGTGTAAACGACTTTTCCGATTCCGGCATGTTGTTTATGATTTCGAGGTAAGCCGAGATAGCATCGGCGGTTTTATCGTTTTGCGTCGCGATAAAGGCGTAGTAGAAATAGGATCGGTCTGGTTTTGATACGCCTTGGTAGAAGGCGCTGGCCGAGTAGGCCAATCCCTTTGCCTCGCGCATTTCCTGAAATACGATTGCATTCATGCTGCCGCTAAAATATTCATTGTACAGCGTGCGAACAGGCTCCATGGTGCGGTCGAATGGAACGCCCTTCGACAACATGCTCAAGCGAATTTGCGGGGAGTTGTAAGGTACGAACAGCACCTTGTTTTCGGGCGTTTCGGCTTGTGTAAATACGGCTGGCGGCGGTACTTCCTGCAAGGTTTCGGCAACGGCATGGGTGTTCGACAGAATGTCAAGCAGTTTATCCGCCGGCTGCGGCCCGTAATACAGGATGCGATGTTTATATTGCTTTAAGTCTTTAATCCGTTGCGTCAGTTGTTCGGGTTTGAGTTCCCTCAGTTCTTTTGCCGTAAGCACATTGGTAGCCGACGATTTCGCCCCCCATATCCCGTAATTGACCAGCATGGAGAACAGGCGCGACTGGTTCAGTTTAGCATCGGCGCGCGACTTATTAATGTCGAGTACCAAATTGTCGAAAGCCGCCTGATTGACTTGCGGATCGGCCAGCAGTGATTCTAATAACGCCAGCGCTTTGTCGAAATTCTCATTTAATCCGTTGAGCGTTACATATACGCGGTCGCTAGCCGAATAAAGGTTGAATGAGCAGGCGATTTTATAAAATTCACTTTTGATTTCTTCGGGCGTATATTGCGACGTGCCCAAATAATCCAGGTAGGTGAACGCCGTGCCCAGCGCCTTGTCGTTGTCGCTGCCCATATCGAACAGGTAGGTCAGTTCAAATAATCCGTTTTCGGTATTTTGTTTGTACAGCACCGGCACATTGGTCGTAGTCGTCAATTTCGTAATATCTTTATCGAAGTCAAGGAATACCGGCTCAATTGGCGTAACCGAGATAGTCTTTACCGCTTTCAGGTATTCGCTTTCGTCATCGCGGTTAGGGTCGATGGGGGTGATTTGCGGTTTGTCGATTTTCTTAATATTCTTATCTTCTCCCGTGCGCTTGTAGACGGCTACATAATTGTTGTCTGTAAAATATTTATTGGCGAAATCGACGATGTCCTGCTTTGTCAGTTTCGACTGGCGGTCGAGGCGTGCTACGACGTCTTTCCACGACAGCTGATTCACGAAGGCATCCAGAAACAGACGGGCACGTGACGAATTGTTCTCTAATTGCCGCACTTCGTACATTTTAAAATTATTGATGGTAGCTTCTATCAACCAGTCTTCAAATTCTCCGTTACGCAGCAACGCCAGCTGACCGAGCAATAAATTCTTTACTTCGTCGAGCGATTGTCCCTGTTTTGGGCGACCGTAGAGGATATAAGCGCCGCCGTCGGCCATGTCGTATATATAGTTGCCTGCGTCGAGCACGACTTGTTTTTGATTCAGGTTAAGATCAATCAATCCGGCCTTGCCGTTGTTCATCAGGTAATCGACCACTTCGGCCACTTCTATGTCGGTCGCATTAGCGCCGGGAAGGCGAAAGCCGATCATAATATTTTCGGCATCGTTGCCCCAGACTTCCTTTATGACCGGTGTGGTAATCGGTTCTTCGGTGGTCGTCTGCAAGGGCGGCACGTCGCCCGTCGGCAGCGAGCCGAAATACTTGTCGATAATCGCAATTGTCTTATCGGGATCGAGGTCGCCGGCCATGCTTACGGCCATATTGTTGGCTACATAGTAGGTTTTGTAATATTTCTTAATATTCCGAATTGACGGGTTTTTCAAATGATCTTGCGTGCCCAACACCGTTTGCTGCCCGTAGGGGTGGTTGGGGAATAGGCCGCTCAACATCGCTTCGTAGGACTTGCGGCTGTCGTTGGTCAGCGACATGTTTTTCTCTTCGTACACCGTTTCAAGCTCCGTATGGAATAGACGAATGATGGGGTCAGCAAAACGGTCGCTCTGAATTTTCGCCCATGTTTCGATTTGGTTTGCCGGAATATCTTCGACATACGACGTGGCATCGACTGACGTAAAGGCATTCGTGCCCTGCGAGCCGATGGCGCTCATCAGTTTGTCATATTCATTGGGGATAGCGATTTTCGACGCTTCCTGCGAAAGGCTGTCGATTTGGGCATAAAGAACTTTGCGTTCCGCCTCGTCAGTCTTAGTCCGGCACACTTCATAGAGATTTTCTATCTCGTCGAGCAATGCCTGTTCGGTCGCATAATCTTTAGTGCCGAACTGTTTTGTGCCTTTAAACATCAGATGCTCCAAATAGTGGGCTAATCCCGTCGTTTCCTTCGGATCATTTTTACCGCCGACGCGCGCCGTAACATAGGTTTGAATGCGCGGTTCGGCTTTATTAACGGTCAGATATACTTTCAACCCATTGTCCAGCGTGTAAATCCGCGCTTTCAACGGGTCATTGGGTACGGTTTCGTACTTGTAGCTTTTGCCGCAAGACGACAAGGTCAACGCTGCTATGAGCGCTACACACAAGAGTTGTGTAATTTTTTTCATGGTAATTGTAATTTAAAATTAATAGCTGTATTTTTTTTATTTGACAGCGAAGTTACACTTTTTTTAGCAGAAAACAAATTTTTTGAAGAAGCTTTGGGAGTTAACGGAGTTAGAGTAGTTAAAAAAGCTAAAACACACAAAGAAACAGGCAGATAGATATCATGTCTATCTATTTTTCTTCAATATTCAATTGCAAGTGCAGCAGTCGAGCGTGTTGCAGTGAGTGGCGCAAGATTGTGCTCGTTCGCCATACAGTCCGTTGTGCAGTTCGTCGTGGGTGGCGTCGCGGACAGCTAACACCGTTCCCTTGAAATGCAAGGCGTCGCCGGCTAACGGATGATTGAAATTCATAATGACAGTCGTATCGCGTACTTCGTCAATCGAGGCGTTGAGGCGGTTGCCGTCCGCATCGGACATGGGCAATATATTGCCGACGACCAATAGATTGGGTTCAATGACGCCATCCACTTCAAAAACGCTTTTAGGCAACTCGACGATGGCTTCGGGTACAATTTCGCCGTAGGCATCGGGCGCACCCAATACAAATTCAAAGGTATCGCCACTTACTTTATCCATGAGATTTTCTTCAAATTTCGGTAATAAATAACCTGTTCCGGCAATAAAATTCATCGGCTTTTCGGCCGTTACGGTTTCTACCACGTCATTGTCGACATAGAGCACATAACTTAACGAGACTACTTTGTTTTTTTCAATTTTCATGTTACTGATTTTAGTTTTGTTTTTATTTTTCTGCAAAGGACGGGTTTTTTATTGAATTGGACAAATTTTTCATTATTCAAAAAAAATAGCATTTTTAATTTGTATAATTCAATAGAAATATCTATCTTTGCAAAACCAAATCGCGGAGTAGAGCAGTTGGTAGCTCGTCGGGCTCATAACCCGGAGGTCACAGGTTCGAGTCCTGTCTCCGCTACTCAAATAGAAGAATCACCAGATGGTGGTTCTTTTTTTATGGAATAGTGGGGGATAACCGGCTCTCAAGCAACACGGTATACCAGTAAAACCATGTGTTCAAGCTTGCTAGGCTATATGCCTAAACATAGGGTTATGTTGGTGTGCCGTTTTTTTCATTTTACTTTTTAATCAATGCCCGGATGGGATTTAAGAAACGATCCAATAAGCGCAGGTCTTCGGTGATGATTTCGGCTGTGCCTTGCATTTCCTGGCTAAAAGCTAATGTTTTGCCGTAGTTGGTAATTAACTGTTCGGGGAAATCCACTTCCAGCACATAGTGCCGCACGTCATTTTGCAAAATGGGGACGAGCGCAATGTTTTTTACCGTTACTTTGACCATGCCGTACTCCATGTAAGGGAAGTTGTCGAATTTGATATTCACCGTTTGGCCTGTTTTCACTTTCCCCGCGCCCTGAGGCGGGAGGTAAATCTTGCCGGTAATGTGTGTGGCGTCGGCCGGCACTACGGTGAGGATGGTTTCGCCCGACACGATATTCTGGTTGTTCTGCCAGTATTTGGTAAACGTTACGGTGCCGTCGATCGGACTGCGGAGCAAACAGGTCTGTTCCCATGTTTTGAGTTGCGCCTGCAACTGGTCGTATGCGTTAATTAACGCCACCTTGAGTTGGGCGAGTTGTTCCGTCCGTTGTTGCTCCAGGTCAAAAACGGCTTGTTCCAATTGCAGGATACTCATCTTTTGGGTCTCGATATTTGTTTTGGCGTTTTCGTAATCCCGGCGGCTTTGCAGTTGCGTGCTTCTGGCTTTCTCGTATTCTACCGGCGCAATGAGGCGTTGCGCCGACAGGGTGGAATCTACTTCAAACAACTTATCGGCTATTTTTAACTGTTCGCGCATGATGGAAAGCTGTTCCCGACTTTGCATCAACATATTTTGCTGCACAATTATTTGTTTTTCCATCACCTTTATTTTTCTGCGGTGGTAATCCGTTTGCAGGAAATAGCGGTAATCTTCGCAGGCTTTCAGGAAGCTACTGTAGTTGTTTTGCACCATACCCAACTGCAAATTTGCCGGCCAGTTGCCTTTAGACAGGCTGTCATTTGCCGGTTGGAAATTGTCCAGCAGGTTCATCAACACAAACACGTCCGTCGCCGACGCGGGATTTTCTACCACCGCCAATAGCTGGTCTTTGTGCACGTTTTGTTTCTCGCCGACCAGCAAGGTGTCGATGCGACCGGTTGTTTTGGCCACGAGGTTCACCGGCAGGTTTTCGGTGGTTACTACCACCGGCGCCGATATGATTTCGGGATATTTGAAGAAATAACTCCCCACGAATAATCCGCCAATCACAATAAAAATAGCGGCAATGCCCCATCGGATAATCCACCGCGGCGGGCGGCCGAGGATTTCCTGCACTTCTTCGGAACGGAGTTCGACGTCAGCCCCCCGACCCCCTAAGGGGGAGTTTGGATGTTCGTTTATATTGTTTTCGTTGCTCATCTTAACTCTTAGTTCCCCAGTTCCAGCTGGTTTTTCACCAATTCGTAATATTCGCCACGCAACGCTGTAAGCTCGGCATGGGTGCCTGTTTCAGTAATTTTGCCTTTATTCAATACCACAATTTGGTCGGCATGCTTGACGGTGCTCAGGCGGTGCGCCACTACCACCACCGTTTTGCCGGCGAAGAACGGCGTCAGGTTGTCCATAATCAT
>JAIRKX010000033.1 GCA_031259805.1 Prevotellaceae bacterium
GAGGCAACTGAAGTAGCCGCCGAATTCGGCGTCAATAGAGTGTCGCAACCAGAACGGCAGTACGCCGTTTAGTAATTCGTCCTTGTATACATCCGCTAATTTGCTTAAATCCATAGTTAATATTGATTCGTTGAGTTGTTGATTCGTGAAGCATGAGGCATTTGTTTTTGATTAAATTTTTTAGTTAAACAAAAAACCTTTCCCGACAATTCTATTTGTTGGTTTCCAATCATTCTATTTCTCCTTTACAGTTTTCTTTTACTTCATTTTCATTTTTCATTTTCATTTTTTCAACAGCTTTGTTAGCCGTGTGTTATCTTTTGCATTTTTTATAAAAAAACAACTATTCTTCCTCCAATTCGTTTCCCATTTTTTGCCTGCAACCTGTTTGTTCTTACTCTTTTATTGTGTCCTCCGGCGCTTGTTTTTCCACTTTATTCTTCCCCCAATTCGTCTCTTTTTCCGTACTCACTTTTCTACATCCAACGCCAGTATTGACTTACAAGCGATTTTTGATTAACTAAAAAAGTTAATCAAAAACGGGGCTTCTTATCTTGTCCAGTAACGTTCTATTTCCTCCAGTGTTTTGCCTGTTGTTTCGGGGACTAATTTCCAAATGATCATCATGTAGGGGATGCACATGAGGGCAAATAAAATAAACGTGCCCGCCGGCGTAAGGTTGGTCAACAACCACGGCGTAAGCTGGCCGATCAGGTACGTGCCTATCCACAATGACAATCCCGCTACCGACATGGCCAATCCGCGCACTTTGGTCGGGTACATCTCCGAGAGCAATACAAAAATGACCGCACTGATGGATATCGCCGTACTGAATATATACGCCATGAAGAACACCAGCAGCAACACATTCGGCAACCCTAAGGCGCCTCCGTAGAAAAAGTAAAACGCCGTGAGCAACAAAAATGCAATCATAGCCGAGACGCCATAGTATATCAATTTCTTCCGTCCTACTTTATCAATAATCAGTACGGCAATCACGGTCGCGATCATGTTGGCCAATCCTACCATCACCTGATAAAATAACGAGTCGCCACCCGACAGTCCGTTGCTTTCAAAAATCGTCGGTCCGTAATATAGCACGGCATTGACGCCCATGAATTGCCCCAGAATAGCGATCGCCGCGCCTATCCACACTGCTTTCCGTATGCCCGGTTGCAACAGTGTCTTCCACTCCGAACGGGTTTCGTGCTGCACGACGGTTTTCGTTTCGTTCAGCTGATGGTCGGCGGCCGCTTCCGAACGGAATATGCGCAGCAATGTCTGTTTTGCTTTTGCCTCCCGTGTTTTCAAAATTAACCAGCGCGGACTTTCGGGAATGAAAAAGATAGCGCCGAAAAACAACAACGCCGGCAGCGCCTCTACGCCCAACATGCCTCTCCACGATTCGGCGCAGAATATTTTATGCGCCGTCGGTAGCATAAGGCCTTCCGCTCCGCCGGTAGAAAAGCTCAATAACCGGAAATTAACGAGATACGCCCCGAGAAAGCCTATCGTGATGGCCAACTGATACAACGCCACCAGCCGCCCGCGGTACTGCGCCGCCGATATTTCGGAAATGTACAGCGGCGACACGATAGACACTACGCCTATCCCAATACCGCCAACAATACGGTAAAAGGCCAGTTGGTCGATATTCGCGCTGACGGCGCAACCGATAGCCGATACCGAAAATAATACCGCCGACAAAAGCATAACTCTCTTTCGACCGAATTTGTCGCTCAACAGGCCTGCCATCGACACGCCGAGAATAGACCCGATAAGGGCGCAACCCACATACCAGCCTTGCGAAATGTCGTTCAGATGAAACTGTGCGGCGACCTGTGAAATCGTACCCGAAATCACCGCCGTATCATAGCCGAACAGGAATCCCCCTAATGCGGCTACTACGGCCAGCAAACGAATGTAGCGCAAGTTAACATGGTGCGCTGTGCGTGGTGCGTGATGCGATGGATTTTTGTAATTCATAACTTATAACTCATAGTTCATAACTCATAGTTCATAATATTCCCGGTAGCGATCGTACAGATGTCCTGCTTGCAGATAGGCTGATTGGGGACTCATGAAATGCGAAAACTCAAAGGTGATAGCTTTGTCGTAGCCGTTGCGTTTGGCTGCCTCCAGTTTCATACGGAGCTTGTCGAACTTAATCGGTAAAAACCGTATGGGCATGTCGCGGTCAAAGGATTCGGCGTTAGTCCAGCATTGCAGACCGTAGCGGTCGGCTAATTTTTTGTTGACCCCGAAAAAGGCGTCGAGTTCGTCATAATCAATTTGGCCGTCCTGAAACGCACAGGCATCTACCGCGCCCTTGATGCCGTCAAAGATTTCGCCCCATTCCTTTTCATGTTCGCGCACCGACACAGTGTCGCTTTTCGTCAATTTGCCGGATGCCGCCATGACCGCCTTTTTCCCGTCAATCCACGGAGAGATAAAAGTCGGCAGGCCGTTCGACACCGCTTTACATTGTGTGCCCATAGCGCGAAACGCATCAATTGCCCCTTTTGTTTTCCGGCTGATTTCACCGCTGATATACCATCCGCCGAAACTCGTATAATGGCCATATGTCGCCCATACTTCGTCGATGACATATTTATTATGTTCGATTTCAAACGTCAAATCGCCGGTATCCCAATATTTGCCGGAGTCGTAGAGACCGAAGTAAAATTTCATCCCATACTTTTCCGCCAGACGCAAATACATGTCCACCAAATCGACCGACGGCAGGTAGCAGCCTTGTTTCAACAGGTATTTCGACGGGTATGTAATAAATTTCCGATATCCTGAACGAATTAGAATGACCGTATCAATCCCGATGGCTTTCATGTATTGAAAATCCTTGTCCCACTCCTGCTCGCCCCAATTTTGATGGGGGATGTCGTGCGAGATTTCGTCTAAGAATGTACCGGTAATCGGCAAGCCATTCTTTTTCTCTACTATCAGCGACGAGGCAATGGTTGATTCGTCTGTGCCGGTCGTCTTGCCGCAGCTACTTGCCAGCGCCGGCAACGCCAACGCCGACGCGCCCGCCAGCGATGCGGTTTTCAAAAATTCTCTGCGATTGGTCGTTTTCATTTTATTGCTTGGTTGTTTCATTGTTGAATGATTGAATTATTGAATAGTTAAATCGTTGACCTGTTCGTTCGTTTTTATAATGTTTCCGTACAAGTCCACGTTCTTCCGGTTAAACGGGTCTAAAAACACATCGACCAATACGGCAAACACGCCCCGCGTAATCGGCGCTTCGGGTTGAAACGCGCCTAATGCGTAGTTGGCGTATACTTTTTGTGCCGCTTCGATCATGTCGCCTTCGATGGCGCTGTTTTCGAGACGGGCGATGTCGCATATCAATGCCAGCGCGCTATGGAGCGTCATTACGGTCGGCAGTCCGGCGAGGGATGCCTGCGGGTAGATGTCCTTTAGCCCGCTGAGTTCCGCCGCCAGCAACGGCTCGTCGACGCGCAGCCACGTTTGGTTAGACCACCCGATACTTTGCCCTTTTCCCTGCAAGATACCGCTCGCGCCTATTCGCTGGTACACCTTAAATAAAGGGTGCGTTACCGGCACGTCGAGGAAAGGCATCAGGTAGCCGTTGGCGGCGAGCAAAGCGTTTTGCACGTCCCGCACCGCCACCTGTTCCACTTCCGTTTGTTGCTGGATGGCCAGCGCTGCCAGCGCTCCGGCAGCCTGCCCGATTTGCAGTACGACGGGTTGCAGCCGCGTCGTACCATTCACAATATTGGAAACCGATATAGCCTTTTCGGCCACCACCAGCCCTTTTACCTCAGCCGGAATAAGCGCGCCAAGCGGCACGCTGTACGACGGAATCGGTGAAAAGTGCAAGTCCGGCAAAGACTCGCTTCCCTCATAACGGGCGTGGTGGTGGTCTACCGGATAATCGCCCACCGCAATACCGGTACGGTAGAGTGGCAGTTCCTGCATATAGGGATCGGTGATATACGGCAGCGTAAAGCGAACAATGCCCTCAATGCGCCGCGATTCGCGATAATAGGGGATAAACGGCAAGCGGTCGGCGGTCGGATACTCGTCGTCGGCCAGCCCCAAAGTGTTTAACCCTAATTCATGCTGAATAAAATAAAGAAACTTTAGCGTAAACTGCTTCGCGTCCTGCAAAGCGGCTTTACGTTCGTCCGGCGTCATTTCAATCACGTTTACATAATAGTCGTTGCCTTCAATCGGCCAATTGATCATATATTTATTATTCGGCAATTTCCCGTAGGTAATCATCTCCTGCAAACGCCACAACCGGTCGGGCTCTTTCGGAGTAATGCACACGGGATTGTCGCAGGCACAGGCAAATACCGACGAGTCGTAGCCGGCTGGCCGCGCAATCGTTACATCCCGGCCATAGTCTTTCAGGACGGCGACATACGTCAAATCCTGCACAATATCATTAGCCTGTGCAGGCGCGATAGGTTCCTTGGTGTCGTCGCGGCTTTCCATGCCTATATCGTATTTCACGCCGCACCTTTTGGCGACATCGCCCAATTCCGTAGCGTCAATCACAATAGTGGCCACCACGTGTTTCAGGACGTCGCCCGTGCGGATCGTCGCCAGCCATTTGTCCTGCTGCCGCTCAAGAGACACGAGCGAAGATTCGAGCCACACAGTCAGGTTTTCTTCATGGACTGCCATGCGGGTAAAAATCCGGTTTCCCACCGACGGCTCAAACAATACGTAACTCACCCAACCGGTTTTTAACGAATCCAAGCCCCCGTAATAATTGGCAAGGGAATCGCGGAACTCGCCCCAGATGCCGCCCGGCAACTGATAATTACCGTCGGTGGCGCTCACGCCGGCAGCGGTCAACATTCCGCCCAGCCACGGCGTTTCTTCTACTACCAAGGTAGGGCAACCCATCCGCGCGGCTTGCACACCGGCAGCCGTCCCGCTCGCCCCCCCACCTATTATTAACAGGTCGATACGACAAGGCGCTGTCGTCACGTTACACGAAAACAAGAGAATGCTAAGAAAAGTCACAATGAATAGACTATAAAGCCGTTTGTCCATATTATTTTTAAATATTTTTAAAATACTATCATAATTTGGATGCAAAAGTACAAAATCTTTTAAAAACACCAAACAATTAATTAAATTTTTTATAAATAAATAGAATAAAATGATAGAAATATTTTTACACCATAGTGGTGTTCATTGAATTTATATTAACTTTGCACCCTTCAAACACAAAGATAATAAAAGTCAAACCGACATTTGATAAAAGTAACGGTCTATGAATAAATTGTTAGACGAAATAGAAAAAGGCACAAAGGAAGCACTGATTAAAAAGAAAATTATCCTTTACGCCATTCACAATGGGGTGAGTACCATTGCCGAATTAGCGAAGGAAATTGATATGAGCGTGCCGACGACCACCAAAATCATTAACGAAATGTGTACAAACGGCAGTATCTACGAGTGCGGGAAGTTGGAAACCAACGGCGGACGACATCCCAACCTCTACGGCCTGAACCCCAACGCCGCTTATTTTGTAGGCGTAGACATCAAGCAGTTTGCCGTCAACATCGGAATCATCAACTTCAAAGGCGAAATGATTGACTTGGCGATGGGCGTGCCTTTTGAGCTGAAAAACTCACCCGAAGCCCTTAGCAAACTGATACAAATCATCGAGATGTTTATTGCGCAGCAGACTATTGATAAAAGTAAAATCCTGAACATCGCGCTCAATATCTCCGGCCGCGTCAATTCGGAGTCGGGCTACAGCTACAGTATTTTTTACTTTGAAGAACGACCGCTGGTCGACATCGTGGGCGACCGGCTGGGCTACCGCGTAACCATCGACAACGACACGCGCGCCATGACCTACGGCGAATACGTCTCCGGATGCGTAACGAAAGAAAAGGACATTATCTTTGTCAACATCAGTTGGGGACTGGCCATCGGCATTATTATCGACGGAAAAGTTTACAAAGGCAAATCCGGTTTTTCGGGCGAATTCGGGCATGTAAAAAGTTATGATAATGAGATTATGTGCCATTGCGGGAAAAAAGGATGCCTTGAAACGGAAGTATCCGGTTCGGCCATGTACCGGCGATTAATGGAAATGCTGAAAAGCGGCGCCACCTCGCTCCTGTCGAAAAAGATAGCCAAAAACGAACGGATCACTATGGACGATATTGTACAAGCCGTCAATAAAGAGGACATCCTGTGCATTGACTTGGTCGAAGACATCGGACGGAAGCTGGGAGAACATTTGGCAGGCATCATTAATATTTTCAACCCCGAGATGGTCATCATCGGCGGCACTCTTTCCCTGACCGGCGACTACATCATGCAGCCCATCATTACCGCCATCCGCAAATACTCGCTAAACCTCGTCAACAAAGACTCGGTCATTATCCCGTCGAAATTGAGAGACAAAACCGGCATTATCGGCGCATGTATGATTTCACGGCTGCGGGTGTTTGAGTATTGACATGGAACGTAAACGCCCACAGCCCCACAGTCCCGCAGGAGCGGCGCGCACCTTACCCGTATGCCGTAGCTGGCGGAGTGTAAAAAAAATACTTGGATAATAAAAAAAATATATATCTTTGTGCTCTCAAATATAAAAAAGAATGACTGCATCACAACATCCGACTGTCCCTGCTTCGCGCCCCTCGAACGCCGAAGTAATGCCGTATTTTGCAGTATCTAATTCTACCCCCACCCCCCAACTCAATGATAGTCATCTAATTACAGCGGGCTTAAACAGCTGCATCACATATTTATATCTGCGGGTCGCAGATGCAGACCTGCGGGTCACAGATTCAAATCCGCGGGTCGCAGATGCAAACCTGCGGGTCGCAGATGCAGACCTGCGAGTCGCAGATGCAGACCTGCGAGTCGCAGATGCAAACCTGCGGGTCGCAGATGCAGACCTGCGGGTCGCAGATGCAGACCTGCGGGTCGCAGATGCAAACCAGCGGGTCGCAGATGCAGACCTGCGGGTCATGTCGAAATCATTTTTTCTTAATTATACATTTTAAAATTCAATGTTATGAGCAAACCAACCAGTATCCCCAAAAAAGACGCCGACTTCAATGTCCGTCAAAACATGATCGTCACTACGGCCAATACTAACCGCACCGCATGGAACCTCGACGCCGACTGGCTCGACGACGACGTGCTGCCTAAAAAAGCCGACTGGGAGGCGGCGTGGGCAGCCTACGAAAACCCGGAGACGCGCACCCACATTATCACCTACAACAAACAGAAGAAACGAGAGGCGTACGAGAAAGTACTGTGGAAGCTGGTGAAAAATCTGCAGAGCAACCCCCGCGTAACAGATGAAGATCTGCGGGCGATGGGGATCGTCGTCCCCTCGTCGACGCGCACCCCCGCGAAGGTGGCCGACGAAGCGCCCGACATGGACGTCGATACGTCGGTGATGGGCCGGATAGGTGTCCATTTCTTCGAGCGCGGTAGCGGCCACAAAAGGGGTAAACCCGCAGGACAGCACTGCGTCGAAATCGCATGGATGCTCAGCGACGTCCCCCCGACGCGCTGGGACGAACTGACGCACTCCGCCGTCGACACCAATTCGCCCTATACCTTCGTCTTCGAACACGACCAGCGCGGTAAAACACTCTACTTCGCCCTCCGCTGGGAAAATACGCGCGGCGAAAAAGGCCCCTGGTCGGATATCTTGAGCGCTATCATCCCGTAGTAGAGTTAAGAGTTAAGAGTTAAGAACTAAGAGTTGAGAGTTGAGAGTTGAGAGTTGAGAACTAAGAGTTATGAGTTTAGAGCTAAGAGTTAAGAACTATATTGCCGGCGGCTTCAGCCGACGGATAAATGGATTGTCCACCCCCGCCTGCCGGCACCCCCGCCAGCGGGGGACAGCCATGCGGCGGCAGCCTTTATACAGGGCAGCCTTTATACCGGGCAACCTGCGAAGCTCTCCCCCGCTGGCGGGGGTGCCGACAGGCGGGGGTGGAGTTAACTAAGAACTAAGAGTTATGAGTTGAGAACTAAGAGTTATGAGTTAAGAGTTAAGAACTAAGAACTAAGAGTTAAGAACTAACAATTCTCAACTTTCAACTTTCAATTAACAATTAAGGCGAGACAGTCTGCGTGGGCGACACTCCTGTGCCGATTACCGGCGTCATGCCCTCCGGCGGGGGCTTTTTAGTTGAAAAATCCCCTAACCCCGCAACGGAGTGAAGAGATAAAGCCGCCGCCCGCCGTTTTGCGGGCGGCGGTTTTTTATGGAGAGCGTGGGGCACGCCTTACGCTCTTTCCCGTTTTCAAAAAAATAGCTACCTTTATCCCTTCATTTTTAAAAATATCATACTATGAAAATAGCGCATAATTGGCTTAAAGATTATGTGGCGTTGCGCGAGACGCCTGAACGTACGGCGGAAATCCTTACGGCTATCGGACTGGAAGTGGAGGCGATAGAAGAGCGCGAGGCCGTGAAGGGCGGTTTGCAGGGCGTGGTCGTAGGCGAGGTGCTGACGTGTGCGCCGCATCCGGACGCCGATAAACTGCGTGTAACGACGGTAGATGTCGGGGCGGGTGAACCGCTGCAAATCGTATGCGGTGCGCCGAATGTGGCCGCAGGGCAGAAAGTGCCGGTCGCCACGGTCGGCGCCACCCTCTATTTTGCCAACGGCGATGAGGTGAAAATCAAAAAATCGAAGTTGCGTGGCGTAGAATCGTGGGGGATGATTTGCGCCGAAGATGAGTTGGGACTGGGCGCGAGCCATGAGGGTATTATGACGCTCGATGCCGCTCTCGCGCCCGGCACGCCGTTGCGCGAAGCGCTGTCGCTGGAGAGCGATACGATTTTTGAAATCGGCCTGACGCCCAACCGCGTGGACGCGGCGTCGCATGTGGGCGTTGCGCGCGATCTGGCGGCGTATTTAAACCTCCCGCTACAGTCGCCGGTAAGGGACGTCGACGCCATGACGCTTCGCAAGGGGAGCGGCCGCGGTATCGCTATCACGGTGGTAAATAGCGACGCCTGCCCGCGCTATACGGGCGTAACTATTCGCGGCGTTACGGTCGCGCCGTCGCCGGAATGGTTGCAGAAGCGGCTGGCGGCTATCGACGTGCGGGCGATTAACAATGTGGTGGATATTACCAACTATGTCCTGCACGAAATCGGTCAGCCGCTTCATGCCTTCGATGCCGACAGGATTGCCGGCGGCGAGGTGATAGTCAAAACCTGTCCCGAAGGCACGAAGTTCGTAACGCTCGACGGTATAGAACGGACGTTGAGCGCCCACGATTTGATGATTTGCAATGCCCGTGAGCCGATGTGTATCGGCGGCGTATTCGGCGGACCGGCGCATGGCATAACGGAGGCAACCACCAGCGTATTTCTCGAAAGCGCGTACTTCAATCCGGTGTGGATTCGCAAAACCGCCCGCCGACACGGGCTGAGCACCGATGCGTCGTTTCGTTACGAACGCGGCGCCGACCCGCAGGTAACGCCGGCGGCGCTGCGTCGCGCAGCAGCGCTGATTCTGGAAATCGCCGGCGGCGACATCGTCGGCGACATCATCGACGTCTATCCCGCGCCTGTCGCGCCGGCGGTGGTGTCGTTGAGTTATGCCCGCATCCGGCGGCTGATTGGTAAAACCATCGACAGCGACACGATCATCGACATTCTGCGGCGGCTCGATTTTGATATTCGGGAAACGACCGCCGAAGGCCTGTCGGTGGCTGTGCCCACGTACCGTGTCGACGTAACGCGCGAGTGCGATGTGATCGAGGAAATCCTGCGCATCTACGGCTATAATAATATTGAAATCCCCACGCATACCACCCTGTCAATAGCGCCCGGCATGCATTCCGGCAAGGAAACAATGCAGCAGACGGCGTCGGATTATTTGGTCGGCAACGGTTTTTATGAAATGATGAACAACTCGCTCACCCGCGCGGAATATTACCGTCCGTTGCAGACTTTTCCCGAAAGCAAGATGGTGCGCATCCTCAACCCTTTGAGCAGCGATTTGAATGTGCTGCGGCAAACGCTGCTTTTCGGCGGGCTGGAGTCGATTGCGCATAACATCAATCGCCGGCAGACCGATGTGAAACTGTTTGAATGGGGGCATTGCTACGCCTTCGACGCCGACGCCCATGCCCATGACACGACATTGGGCGCCTACGTCGAAACCTTGCAGTTAGCCCTCTTCGCCACCGGTTTCACGTCGGCGCTACACTGGCGCAGGCCGCAGGAACGGTCGGACTTTTTTTATCTGAAAGGATTCGTCGAGGGTATTTTGACTCGTTTCGGCATCGACGTCTTCCGTCTGGAAATGGCTGTCGCGCCGTCCGATCTGTTCGCCGAAGGCATTCGGTACAGTCAGAAAGGGCGCGTATGTGCGACGTTGGGCGTCGTGTCTTCCGCACAGCGGGCGGTCTTCGACATCCGGCAGCCGGTATATGCGGCGGAGATTTCCGGCGACTGGCTACTGAAAGCCGTCCGAAGCACGCGGGTGAGGTATGCCGAGTTGCCTAAATTTCCCGAAGTGCGGCGCGATCTGGCGCTGGTCGTCGACGAAGCGGTAACGTATGCGCAATTGCGCGATATAGCGTTCAAAACAGAGCGGAACTTGCTGCAGCGCGTCAGCCTGTTCGATGTCTATCGTGGCGACAAACTGCCATCGGGCAAAAAACAGTATGCCCTGAGTTTTATCCTGCAGGATAAGGAAAAAACGCTCACCGACCAACACATTGAGCGAATTATGGATGCCCTGCTGAAAGCCTTTGAACAACATTTTGCCGCAACGTTGCGGTGAGGCATTGGTTAACGGTTAAGTTTTACAAAAACGCCGTCAATTCTTCTATTCGCTGGATTTCGTAGGTAGCTTGGCCATAGGATATTCGATTTTCAGGGTTGAAAAACACCTGGTCGATGCCGTAGCGTCGAGCGCCGTCGATGTCGTTGTACCAGTTGTCGCCAATCATGATGGTTTGCTGTTTAGTCGCGTTGAATGCCGTTACTGCGGCTTGAAAAATACGCGGATGCGGTTTGGCATAGCCTACTTCTTCGGAAATGAAAATCCGTTTAAAGAATTTCTCTAATCCGCATGTGGCGATTTTGGTGTGTTGCACTTCGGCAAAACCGTTGGTTACAATAGCCATTTCGTACTTCGTGTGCAAGTAGGCGAGCACCTCCGGCACATTCGGAAACAGGGCTGTTTTATGGGGCGATAACGCCGTGTAAGTATGGCCGAAATAGTCGGCTATCGTATGATCGTCGATGCCAAAATCCTGTAACGTCAAGTGAAAGCGAAGTGTCCGCAGTTGTTCCTTTGTTACTTGCCGCGCCTCGTATTCCATCCACAGGCGTTTGTTGTGACGTTCGTAGGTGTCGTAGAACAGGTCAAAATGAGGAATGCGTTCCGCTAAATGCAAGGAGATATAGATGTCATAAATAGCTCCCCGCGCATTGGTTTCAAAGTCCCACAGGGTGTAGTCGAGGTCGAACAGCAGCAGTTTATATCGGGCGTTATTCACGGATAGATGAAGTGGATGAGGCGTCGGTAAAGGATTGGATGACTTGCTCGATAGCGCGTCGGCAAACGGGACAGAAAACCGGTGTGGCATTGCTTTTCATCCGGCAATCGACCGCCGGGCGGAACAGGCCTTTAGCGGTGTATCCGCCGCCTTCAAATACGCCGACACGACCGGCATATTCGGCCGTCGCCGGTGTGGGTACGGGTGTCGTGGCGTGCAGCAAATCGTTCCACTTGCCGTCGAAATCGACTAATGTCGTCAGGTTCGGCTCCCACGGTTCGATGCGAAGGTTATAAAAATTCTCGTACGCAACTTCGGAGGTGTAATATTCGTCGCCCAGACCGGCAAATGTATGTCCCAGTTCATGTACAAACACATTTTGCGATTGCGGATGGTCGGACGTGCAGAGCGAATAGAAATTGTAAATGCCGCCGCCGCCGTATTGATCCGTATTGACCAGTACATAAAGGATGTCGTAGGGCGCGTCCCATGCCAGTTCGCACAGTCGGGTATGGTCGGGAGCGGTCAGATAGCGGTCGATGCCGAATGTAAAGAATGTGGTGTTGGCCGCCGTATTTTTCCAGTTATTCCGATGCGGCATATCCGTTCCCGATTCGGCGGATACCGCTTCGACAGCCCAGATGTTGAAATCGTCGCGATGCGAAGCAAACGGTTCGACCGTGAAGAGGTAATCGGTCAGGCGGACGACATCGCGGCGGAATTTATCCATTTCATCTTGCCGATAGCCTTCGGCAATCACCGCTATATCTACCTTCACCGACGGCTCACCCGAACGACGGACTGGTCTCACGGCATACCGGTGCGGCGCCACGCCCCGCCGAATCTGCTTATCGGAAGGATTGATGCGGGTCTCAAACAGCGATTGCCAGCCGCCGGTTTGCTTGTCGCGTTCCAGTACTTCAACCCGCACGTCGGCTTTCGGCATGGGCAGGGTCAATGAGAGGGTGTTGGCGCGTGCGAGCGTCTGCGCCTCCCGCGTAGTACGCCATTCGCTGAATAGCGTACAGAAACCGCGCGAGTAAATCAACTGCCCGTCGCCCGAAAACACCTTGACAAAATAGTCGCCATAATGAAACCGGTCGATTAAATGCGTCTGCGAACCGCCCCACACCGGTTCTTCGTTCAGGCTTTCAAGGTAAGCGAATTGTCGGTCGGCATTACCGGCCAGCACCAGATTTATCCGCAGGCGGGATGCCTCAAAATAGTCGGCAAACGTCTGCGTCCAACCCGTCTGGCCGATACTTAATAAGAGAATGATATATCCGATTCTTGAGGCGTGAAGAATGGGCTGCCGGTTACGCAGATTTAGGCAGATGGCGAGACGTAATTTATAATTCATAATTTTCTATTAAACATTACTTCGGCGCTATCCTGTACAGCACAATCGCGATAATAGCATACAAACAATTCGGAACCCACAGCGCGATGACCGGCGGCAGGAGGTTGGCATGTACAAACATTTCGCTGAAGCGCAAAAACAGGATATAGGAAAAACTTAACGCCAGCCCGATACCGATTTTCAACCCGATGCCGCCGCGCACCTTTCGCGACGAGAGCGACACGCCAATCAGCGTCAGGATAAAGACGGAGAACGGCACGGCAATACGGGTGTGTTTTTCAATCAGCGCGTATTTCATGCCCTTGTCGCCGCGCTGTTTCAGTTGGTCGATATAGCTGTTCAGTTCATTATAATTCATCGATTCCGTAAAGTTGTTGCGGCGTTTCAGGTCGTCGGCATCGAAGTCAATTTGCAGTTCCATTTTATCGCCGCGTTCGATCACTTCGTCGTCGTCACGGAGCGTCCGTTTGTTGTATTGCGAGAGCGTCCACTGTTTTTTCGCTTCGTCCCATTTCGCGCTTTCGGCGGAGAGTTTTGACACTAACTGTTTCCCCGAAAACTCTTCCATTGTAAACTGGCGCGCCGTATTGTCCCACGTCGTAAATGACTCGATGTACAGAAAAACGCCGGGGCTTAACTGGTAATGCAAGTTCCGGTTGGCATTGTGAAAAGGCGTTCGGACATACTGCTCCTCAAAAGCCAGCCGCGTGGCATTAGCCGGCGGAATGACAAATAAATTCAGCGCGATACTGATCACGCAAATACATAACGACGAAATAAAATACGGGAACATCAACCGCCGGAAGCTCATTCTGCCGGAAAGAATCGCGATAATTTCACTGTGGTTGGCCATTTGCGAAGTAAACAGAATGACCGTAATAAATACAAACAGCGAACTGAACAGGTTGACGATGTAGGGCACGAAATTCATGTAATACGCAAAAATGATAGCCGTTAACGGCGCTTTCTTCTCTACAAAATCATCGACCTTTTCGCTCAGGTCGAAGATGATCACTACTACCGTAATCAGCAGCAGCGAGAGCACGTATGTGCCTATGAACTTCCGTATAATATACCGGTCAAGAATGAGTAGTTTACGCATTGTTTGTTTTGTACGATGAAGGCCTCTCAATAACGAGGTGGGGAGCAAAGGTACGAAAAATTGTTGAGGGGTTGAGTTGCTTATTTGTTGAGGGTGCATTTCAAATTGTCGCAAACCCGGCTTATCGTAGCCGTCTTCCTATGCGTTATGAGTTATGAGTTCCCCTGCGGGGCACAATATCAATAGAAAAAGAACGGCGTACGCGACACGCCGACAGGCATTTGCCCGGACACCGATTTCGGATCGCATTTGAACCTTAGTTCAAATCCAATTTGAACCTTAGTTCAAATCCAATTTGAACCTTAGTTCAAATCCAATTTGAACCTTAGTTCAAATCCAATTTGAACCTTAGTTCGGATCCGATCCGATAAAAACGAAGAGTTGGAGGTTGAAAGTGATGAGTTATTATTGCCGTCGGCTAAAGCCGACGGACGTCATTGCGACAATTTGAAATACACCCTTTATTGATTTGCACCTCTTCGTTAAAGTAGCGGCAGCAGGCCTGCAGGCCGCACGTTTCGCATTTCGGTTTACGGGCGGTACAGACATAACGACCGTGGAGAATAAGCCAATGGTGCGCAATCGGGCGAAGGTCGGAAGGGATGTAGCGGGTCAGTTGCTTTTCGGTTGCGAGAGGGGTGGTGGCGTCGACCAGACCGATACGGTTCGCTACGCGGAACACGTGCGTATCTACCGCAATCACCGGACGATTGAAGATGACCGATGCCACGACATTCGCCGTCTTGCGTCCGACGCCGGGCAGTCGCTGCAATTGCTCGACATCCGACGGGACTTCGGCGTGAAAATCGCGCACCAGCATGTCGGCCATTCCTTTTAGATGCGCGGCCTTGCTGTTGGGGTACGATACGGAACGGATGTGTTCGTAGATGCTTTCGACCGGCGCGACCGATAGCGTCTGCGGCGTCGGAAAGCGCTCGAAAAAAGCCGGCGTAACTATATTCACGCGCTTGTCGGTACACTGCGCCGAAAGAATGACCGCCACGATCAACTCATACGGATTGCGATAGTGCAACTCCGAATCCGCCACCGGCATGTGCTCGCCGAACCACGCCAGCGTTTTTTCATACAGCCGTTTCTTGTTTTTCCACACCGGCGCCGCCGACGGCTTTACGCCCACCGTCCCGGGCGCTTTTTTACTGCGGGACACAGTCCCTGGTTGTTTTGTATTCATTATACTTTATTTTTAATCATTCCATCTATCGTAGGGATGCACGCGCAGGTGCGCCTCTGCATCGTACATCATTCGTAATTTTTCACAAATGCCCCGTCGTTTCGCACGACGTGCAGTTTAATATTCCGTTCTGCTACCGCTTCCTCCCACTGCCTGATGCGGTACAGCGGGACGGAGGCGTCGAGCACGATCTGCACAGGTGCGTAACGCCGCAGGGCTATGTCGGGAGGCATACGCGCCGCGCCGGATACGATGAGGCAGTCGACGGCAATGGCCGGCAGACGACGGTCGATGGTCTCGTTTTCGAGCAGTTTGTATATGTCGTTTTCAAAAATAACAAAACCGTTATAGCAACGGATGCCACCGATAGTCGTATCGCGTTGGGCGATGCCGGTTTCAACGCGTTGTTCGCGGGCAGCCAGCCCATGTTTGACAAGGAAATGGCCGATGTGAAACGAGAAATCGGTATGCAGATGTTCGGCATCGCACAGGGAGATGCTGCGGTTTCCGGTGATAAAGCTACTGTACGAAGCGTTTTTCACTTTATACACCAGCGCCATTTTCTGCTGCCTGCGCTCCACCTGATGTCCCGAACGAAGGCCGATAATGCATATCGCCAAATACGCTGCCACCCACAGCCACCGCCGGCGCCGGCGCGGAGATGCAAGGCTGAGGGCAATCAGCAGGATAATCGCCACCATCAACCACATTTGCAGACGGTCGATGTAGATGTGGTTCGTTACCGAATACGGCAGTGATTCTATCAGTTCGACAATGCTGTTGAGCAGCCACAGCATGGCTTGCAGCGTATAGCCGACAAGCGTCGATACCACCGGTATCTGGTGGACGAATAGAAACGCCACGCCGCCATATATAATAAAGCCCACGAGCGACAGGATAGAAATATTGGTCAGTAGAAAATAATTGGGAAACAGATGGAAGTTAAGCAACGAAATCGGCGCCGTTCCCATTTGGGCGGCAAACGACACGGTGGCCAGAGCCCATATTCCACGCAGGAATTTATTTTTTACGTACCACATCCGGTACAGGTACGGCTGGAAATAGACGATGCCCAACACCGCGCCGTACGAGAGTTGGAAGCCTGTCTCGAAGATGACAAGCGGGTTGTGGCATGTTATAAAAAACGCCGATGCCGCCAGTGAATTGTAAATACTCATTTTCCGCCGCATGTTTTGCCCTATCAGGACAAACGAAAACATCACGGTAGCACGCGTAACCGACGGCGAAAAGCCGACGATTGCCGCGTACATCCACAGCGCCGCCAACACCAGTACGTTTCTCAACAAACGACCCTTCCGACGCCGGCTTAAAAAGGAGGTCATAAAATTAAGCAGCACCATGATAATCCCGACGTGCAGTCCCGACACGGCCAGTACGTGCATCGCGCCGGCGGCTACATAGGAATTGCGGAGGTCGTCGTCAATCCATTGCTTGTTGCCCAGTGTGAGCGCCGCCAGCACAGCGTATTCCTTTTCGCCGAGCGGGCTGTCGAAAAAGGTCTCCAGCCCCCACCATTGCCAATGTAGCGGCGCATACTGTATGTTTTTCCAAAACGACAGGTTGTTGTCGAAGTGGTAATGTCCCCGCTGCACAAAGGCCGACGCAAAGATTTTCCGGCGGGCAAGGTATTTTTGGTAATTAAATTCGTCGGGGTTACCCGGCGGCGGGATGAGCGACAGGGTGGCGTGGGCATACAGCTTAGCTCCGGCTACCGGCACAGGCTGCGACTCATCGAGCGAGAGGTAAAGGATTACTTTCTCGCGGACGGTCGCCGTATCGTCCTCTGCGGCGTACCGTTTGACGAGGGCTTCTACTTTGGTGTAGCGGTCGGTGAGTATCGGGTTGTCGCACACTTCGGCTTGCAGCCAAATGTTACGATCGAGCGGCAGGACGGTTTGTGTCTTTTGCTGCTGCACCAGCGCGACGCCGACAAAGAACAGGCACAGCAGGATGACAAATCCGTACAGCCATTCCCCTGCGGGGGTTTTAAGGAAGGAACGCCGAATTATCGCAACGTAGACCAGCGCCACTCCCAGGGCGATGAACAGCGCCGGAGAGGCAAATCCCCATCCCCATACCTGCCATACGATGCCGGCGAACAAAGCCAGCGTCAAGCGCACAAAGGGAATTTGCCGCAACCGTTCGGTGAGATTCATACTACATAAGCGCTTTTAGCTGCTCAAAAATTTGTTCGGGGGCAAGCATGCGGTCGCCATCGGCACAATCGATGACTTTAAACGTGGGGTCAAGCGCCGCCTGTTCAAGGTAAATTTGGCGAACCTTCCGCTGGAGTTCCATGCTGGTTTCGTGGATATCTTTTTTGCCCTGGAGGTAGACGCGGTCGTCGCCCGCACGCTCCTCGCACAGTTTTTCCGCCACGTGTGTCAACGGCACATCCAGAAAGATCGACAGACGGGGCTTTGGGATGCCAAAATGCCGGTATTCCATATCGAGGATGAACTGTCGCAGGGCATGCCGTTCGTCGGCGTCGTCCAATTTGGCGCATTGGTAAGCGATGTTGGAATACACGTAACGGTCGACCATTACACAATAGCCACCCGCTATCCACTTGCGGATGGTTTCAGCGGCGTTATGGCGGTCGGCGGCAAACAGCAGCGCGACCAAATACGGCTGAACGGTATTTATATCACCGAAATCGCCGCGCAGGAATTTGGCAATCAACTCCCCGTACACCGGCGTGTCGAACCGTGGAAAATGCTGCAATTTGGTTCGTACTTTCCACGCTTTAGCCAAATAATCGCTCAGCATCGCCGCCTGTGTCGACTTCCCGGCTCCGTCTAATCCTTCCAATACGAATAACATATAGATTATTTTAAAACTTTGAAAGGCAAAGGTAGCGTTTTTTTCATGAAGCATAAAGTGTCTGAACTTTGATTCTTGTGATTTTGGTGACTTCTTTGATTGCCTGCGGCGCAGGGAACTAAGAACTATGAGTTAAGAACTATGAGTTAAGAACTATGAACTAAGAACTAAGAGTTAAGAACTAAGAGTTAAGAGTTGGCTTGCGCCAGCCAACGTTAGCTGCCGCCCCATCAAGGTAGGGTGTTTAGAGCTGATGAAATTTTTCTTGCAAAAATCTTCCATTTCTACCAACATTCCGTCCCTAACGGGACGGGGGGAGACGAAGGTTATCGCATTTCTACCAACATTCCGTCCCTAACGGGACGGGGGGAGACGAAGGTTATCGCATTTCTACCAACATTTCGTCCCTAACGGGACGATTTTTCCACCGCCATTGCCCGTCCCGTTAGGGACGAAATGTTG
>JAIRKX010000085.1 GCA_031259805.1 Prevotellaceae bacterium
GTGGGCGACGGCAGCGGCTCCTACTGCTTCTCGCAACACTGCTCCGCTTGCGTACACAACCCTTACGCCAGCGGCAACGACGATCCGACCGAATACGACTGCCTGTTCGGCAGCGCTACTTGCACGTTTGAGGCTTCCAACAGCTATGCGGTTACGATGCCCGATTCGGGGAACGTAACGGTCTGCGTGCGGGTCGTCAACGAGCACGGCTGCTTGGACAGCGCATGTATAACGATTGGCGTTACGCCGGTGTCTGCGCCCGTCCTTTCCGGCGGCGGGACGCTTTGCGCCTCTAATGCCGCGCTAAGCTGCTTCGGTGAAACAGGCTATACGTATCAACTGCAAAATGATTTGGCGCAAGCCGTCGGCGTGCCGCTCAGCGGCGCCAATGCGCTGTTGAACTTCCCAATTACGGCTACGGGCACGTATACGGTAGTGGCCACCGACGCCGTTACGAGCTGTGTGGTGAGAAGTAACGCGCAGGCGGTCGATTTCTATACCGCGTTGAGCCCGGGCGCAATTACTACAGCCAGCTATATCAGTTGCAACAATGTGGCTGGCGCCGTCGCCGCCGAAACCACCCCGCCTTCCGGCGGCGACGGGGATTACACGTATCAATGGACAGTCCGGTATAACGGCGGCGCGGCAGCTACCGTTACCGACCCTGCCGCCACCGCCGCTACGTACCAGCCGCCCGCCACGACAACCGCCGGTACCTACGTTTACAATCGGCAGGTGAAGGACGGCTGCGCGGCGGACTTTGTGCCTTCCGCCGGCACGATTACGCGGGAAGTGTATGCGGCGTTTAATGCGGGGAGTATTAACGGAAGCGGCACTGGCACTGGTACCTGCATGGTGGTGTCGATTGACGCCGGTGTCGGTGTCGTCGCTTCCGGCGCGTCGGGAAACTATACCTACCGTTGGATACGGGTAGCGCCGGCCGCCACGTATGCCGTAAACAGCGCAAACCATGCGTTTACTGCCGCCGAATTAGCTACTGCCGGTACTTACACCTATTATCGAGAAGTGCACGACAATACGTGCAACCCTGATGTATGGAGCCGCTCCGCCGGTTCGTACGAATTAACCGTACCGTCTTGTCCCTATATCGGCAGCGACTTGTATCAGGACGACTCACACCCCTGCCAACTGCGGAGCAGCGGTGCGCAGAACTGGGAAGCGTGGATAAAAGATGCGCAGGATACTAAAATATACCGGATTATATTGATGCCTGACTGCACATGGTGGCTGGCGCAAACACTGGCGCGAGAAGCAGGTACCTATAGTACCCATGCCTCGAATGGCATGTTGTATTATACGGATACTACGGTCGGCTGCCCGGCTGGATGGACGTTCCCTTCTCCAACCGAGTGGGAAGCGATGGTTACCACTTACGGAGGAAGCTATTATACCAACATAAAGACAACTACCGGATGGGCCGGTAGCAGCTACAGCGCGGTCGGTACGGACTATTACGGTATTTCCATTGCCCCGACCGGCGTCTATGCGGAGGGGGGCTCCGGATGGACAGCCGGCTGGTATAATACTACCATGACGTTACAGATGGGACCTTCGCGAACATACCGATCTGATACACGAGAGACTCATACAGGAATGAGCTACGGGTTCGGGTGCGTTCGCGGAATCGGAAAACCGGCAGAAACTTGCCTGAATTTTAACGGTGCAGTAGAGACAAGACCTTGGGGCACGACAGATTTAAATCATGGAGTGAATAAACCGGGATATACGCGTGCGCCGTTACGTTGCATCCGGCGGTTTTAAATGGTTAGTCCTGCTTAAAACAGCGCCCCTGCTTATCGGCGGGGGCGTTGTTTTTGGGGATGGGGCGCAGGGGCATGCACATGCGAACAGGTCGCTTGAATTTGCCCCCCTCAAAAATAAATTTTGTAAATCTAAAAATTATACCGATATTTGCACCCCCAAATTAAAAAACATAATAACACACAATAATCATGTCACGAATTTGTCAGATTACAGGGAAACGCCGATTGATAGGGAATAACGTCTCGCACTCGAACATTAAAACAAAGCGCGAGTTTGCTCCCAACCTCAGAACAAAGCGCTTTTGGTCGGAAGAAGAAAAGCGTTTTATTACCTTGAAAGTATCGGCTGCAGGTATTCGCACCATTCACAAAAAAGGCTTAGCGGCCGCTCTTAAGGACGCCAAAACAGCCGGATTTATTAACATTTAATCAGGAGAATCGACACTATGGCAAAAGCGAAAACAAAAGCAAACAGGGCGCAAGTGATTCTGGAATGTACCGAACAACGCGAAAGCGGTGTACCGGGCATTTCGCGCTACATCACTACTAAAAACAAGAAAAATACCACCGACCGGCTGGAACGTAAAAAATACAATCCCTATTTGAAACGGGTTACGGTGCATCGTGAAATCAAATAATAAAACACTATAAATTATGGCAAAAAAAGCAGTAGCCACCTTACGTGGAAAAAGTTCCGCACGAAATACCGTGAAGTGTATACGCATGGTGCGGTCGGATCGTTCCGGTGCATACGCATTTCAGGAAGACTTGATCCCTACCGAAGAAGTTAAAAACTTTTTCGCCGAAAAGAAAGTATAAGAAACGGTATATATGTATCTATAATTCTGAAAAAGCTCCTCCGCAAAAGGGGCTTTTTTAGAATTAAGAATGATGGATGCAAAAGTATAAGGTGCAGGATCGAAAGATTAGGCAATATTCTCCATCCCTAATTTCTAATTTTTAATTACAATGGCTTTATTCGGACTCTTTACATCGAAGGAAAAAGATACGCTCGACAGGGGATTGCAGAAGACAAAAACCGGCCTGTTCGAGAAGATTACCCGCACGATTGTCGGCAAGTCGCGGGTAGACGACGAGGTGCTCGACCATCTCGAAGAAGCGCTTATTGCGTCGGACGTAGGTGTTGAAACGACCTTGCGCATTATTGAACGCATACAGAAGCGGGTGGCGCGCGACAAGTATGTGAGCCCCGATGAACTGCAATACCTCCTGCGTGACGAAATCGAAAAACTGCTGACTGAAAACCAATCGACCGACGAAACGCTGCCTTTCGACTTCTCTAAAAAACCCTATGTAATAATGGTCGTCGGCGTCAATGGCGTGGGCAAAACCACAACGATTGGGAAGTTGGCCGCCCGTCTGAAGAATGAAGGCAAAAGCGTGCTGCTCGGCGCTGCCGATACCTTCCGCGCCGCCGCCGTCGAACAATTGACAATATGGAGCGAGCGCGCCGACGTGCCCATCGTCAAGCAGCAAATGGGCGCCGACCCGGCGGCCGTCGCATTCGATACGGTCAAATCCGCCGTCGCGCATCAGGCCGACGTCGTATTGATCGACACCGCCGGACGCCTGCACAACAAAGTAAACCTGATGAACGAACTCACGAAAATCCGACAGGTCATGAGCAAAGTCGTGTCCGGCGCGCCTCACGAAGTGCTGCTCGTGCTCGACGGTTCGACGGGGCAAAACGCCTTCCAACAAGCCGGCGAATTTTCCAAAGCCACGCAGGTAACCGCATTAGCTATCACCAAACTGGACGGTACGGCCAAAGGCGGCGTCGTAATCGGCATTTCCGACCAATTCAAAATACCGGTGAAATTTATTGGCCTCGGCGAACAAATCAACGACCTGCAGCTATTCCATCGAAAGGAATTTGTGGCGTCGCTGTTTAGAAACTGAGGAATGAAGGGATGAAAAGAGGAAGAAAATAAATCCCTACTACCGCACAACGGTAATCATAAAAATCACACCAATCACAGTATCGGACATTAGACGCATCCCTGACGAAACGCGGATAGTCCTACGGGATGAGGCGACTACAGAAGATGAATGTCGTTTCTACAAACATTTTGTCCCTATGGAATAGTGAATATCTTCTAATGAATATATTACCACTTTGCGAAAAGTAATCTATCTTCGTATCTTACAGAAAGTGGTTGATTATAGCCAATAATGGGAAAATAGATACGTGCTTTTCGACGACTTCTAAGCTGCCCGCCGGTCAGTCGGCATTGGATGATGTGGATGATATGGCTTTGAGTTTCTTCATCGCACAGGCATCCCCAAAAGTAAACGATTTCCAACTGCGGGCATCCACCTCTTGCATGTATTCATGGACTTGCCGCGAATACCGATAATAATCGTCAAGGCGGTACGCGGCGTCCTCGTCTTCGTCCTCGAATTCGTCAAAGGCTTTCGGGGCTGCGTGTAGAATATACGGGGCGGTCTGGTACGACAGCCGTTCTATATAGGCATAATCCGTTTCCTTTTCGATGTACGATGTGTTATACGACGCAATCAGCAGGTCCCAATTGACCAATCCGGCGATGACCAGCACGCCGAGTGCGCCGAGAATACTCATGCGGAAAAAGTAATATAGCGTCCGCTGCTTTCGTATTTTCATGAATATCAGCAGCAGGGACACGCACACCATCAACAGGAAAATAAAGACGCCGATGCGTCGGTACGTAAAGCCGTATTCGGATATATAATGCCAATTGCGCAGGCCGGTCGAGCACAGCAGGAAGATATTCTGCCCGATCCAGCTATAGGCCATTGCTTTCAGCAGCCCGTTGCGGGGATAGAAATTCAGGTTTTTGCGGAAGCAGAACAGCAGGATGGTGATCGAGAATATCACGCTTACGATTAGCGCATACGTGCCGCGATGCACAAATCGCGACAGTTCGGGTGCGCTGTCGGGTGCAAGGGCTATCCATACGGAAACGATGTCGAGCACATTGAGCATTAGCAGCAGCGCGCTGATGACCATGATGCCCGCTACGACCGTATGATATTCGCTTTTAAGTCCCGTTTGCAGGCGGGGGAAGCATTGCCGGCGGCGGATGCGTTGCAGGTGGTCGCTCGTCCGCTCGTCTTCTTTCGAAATAATAGTGGACTTGAACCGCAGGACAAATAGGGAAAGGAAGTACATGACAAATAGGAAATGTACGATTTCGGGGAACGACAAATCGGGAATAATCCACGCCACGGCATCCCAAAAGGCTTGCCATACCTGTCGGATAATTTCGGCGAATTGTGGATTGGCAATCGAAAACAGCCAGATAAATACGATGGCCGCCGTACCGATTATCGCCACTTGCCACCATCGAACCCTTGCTCGTAAGGGCTTTTTGGGGCGTTTGCCGAACAGTTCCGACAAGGCGCTCCCGAACAGATTAATATCCATCCATATCGCTATCGCGGAATGGTAGGGGAACAGCAGCAGCGCGCACCACGGACTCCGTAGCGATGGCATCTGTACAAAAGCTAAAAAGACAATCAGTGTCAGGTAATAAATAACATGACTGAACACGATGCCGGTAATCGCCACCCCCGCCGCACTAACCACAAACGCGCCAGCCAGCGCCCATAGTAACCTGTAGCGGCGCAACTCTCGTTTATACGCAAACACCGCGCCAGTAATCAATACGGCAAAAATAAACGCATTCAGCCCCAGCGCTTCGTCCCACATCAAAAAACGGTAGATCACAGCGCCGACAATAATACCAATCAGTAATTTCAAATTTTTCATTCTCTTATGGAATTAAATGAATTAATTAGGAGGACAAAGATAAGTAAATTTGTGAAAATTCATTTACCTTTACGAAAACATTAAACCATATCCTTAACCCCTGTATGCTTTCCACGTATTTCTTAGTAACGAGACAATAGTCATGGGGCCTACGCCGCCGGGGACGGGAGTGATGTAGCTGCATCGGGGCGCTACTTCGTCGAATTGGACATCGCCAGCCAGCCGGAAGCCGCTTTTGGTATTGGCCGGCACGCGCGTGGTGCCGACGTCAATCACCACTGCGCCTTTGCGCACCATATCACCTTTCAGGAAGCCGGGCGACCCGATGGCGGCAATAATAATATCGGCTTGCTGGCATATCGTTCTCAGATGCTGCGTGCGGCTATGGCAGAGAGTAACCGTGCAGTTGCCCGGACGGGCTTTTTGCGACAGCAGGTTGGCAACCGGACGGCCTACAATATGGCTACGTCCGATAACCACGCAATGCTTGCCGTCCGTTTCAATGCGATAATGTGCCAGTAAGTCGACAATACCCGCCGGAGTAGCCGATACAAGGGCCGGCAGCCCAAGCATCATACGCCCGACATTGACCGGATGAAAACCGTCTACATCTTTTTTCGGGTCGATAGCTTCGATAATTTTATACTCGTCGATGTGCGCCGGCAACGGCAATTGGACGATAAGGCCGTCCACCGTATCATCGGCGTTCAACTCCATGACGAGCGTCAGCAAATCCGCTTCGCTGACGCTGGCAGGCAGCCGGACGACCTGCGATTGGAAGCCTACATCGTGGCAGGCTTTTTCCTTATGACTTACGTAGGTTTCGCTGGCGCCGTCGTTACCTACCAGCACCGCTACCAATTGCGGCGCCCGCCGCCCGCTCGCTACCAATCGCGCTACCTCGTCGGCAATCGCTGCCTTTATTTCCCCAGCTACCTTTTTTCCGTCTAATAATATCATGCTTGTTGATTTGTTGAGTGACTTATTTGTTTTTTAAACGCATAGGCGCAGAGAGCTATCGCCGGCTGCCGCAGGTTTCGCTACGTACTATCTACGGTTATGCTTACCTCGTTCCCGCAGGGCTACGAGCCGTTTCATCATTTCATCTATTTTCATCCTGCGATAGTTCAATAGTCAATGCTCAATTCCTTCGCCTCGTCTGCATAGCTTGCATCACGTTCTTTGCCTTGTTGCCGCCCATTGATTTTACCATTTGGCACATATTCTCGAATTGTTTTACGAAACGGTTTACTTCCGCAATCGAAACGCCGCTTCCCATCGCTACCCGCTTGCGGCGGCTGCCGTTGAAGATGCCGGGATGATTGCGTTCTTGCGGCGTCATCGACTGAATCATTGCTTCGATGCCTTTAAATGATTCGTTACTCACGTCAATATCTTTCATCGCCTTACCCACACCGGGAATCATCGACGCCAACTCCTTGATATTGCCCATCTTTTTTATTTGCTGCAGTTGCTGGTAGAAATCGTCGAACGTAAACTGATCTTTCGCCAATTTCTTTTGCAGCCGGCGGGCTTCTTCGTCGTCGAACTGCTCCTGCGCTCTTTCCACGAAACTGACAATGTCGCCCATGCCCAAGATACGGTCGGCCATACGTTCGGGGTGGAAGACGTCGAGTGTTTCTAATTTTTCACCCGAACTGGTAAACTTCAGCGGCTTTGTAACGACCGCCCGAATAGAGATGGCCGCACCGCCGCGAGTATCGCCGTCTAATTTCGTCAGTACTACGCCGTCGAAATTCAGCCGTTCGTTGAAGGCGGCGGCCGTGTTGACGGCGTCCTGTC
>JAIRKX010000153.1 GCA_031259805.1 Prevotellaceae bacterium
GTAACATTATCAGAAGTGGTCTTAAAATATAAACAAACAGAAATGCTTACAAAGACAATGACAGCAAAATGCGAAAATAGGCGATTACAGGGGGTACAAGGCGGCAATCCTCAACAAAATGAGGATAATGCAGCTTGCCAAGATTACTTTGAACGGGATTTTGGGGATATCTATAAGATACTCTTAGAGGACTTTAAGTGTGCTTCCGATACTGTTACTTACCGGAAGTAGAATGCAAAGGTAAATAATTAAATTAAAGTATCAAAACAGAAAAAGGCAAAAATTATATATTTTGACCTGCGTTTTTTTTGGATTTGTTGATTGGTAAGGGATCGGAGGGATGCCGGCGAAGAGGTCAGGACGTGAGACCTCGAAGGTATCCGTAAATTTCTTCCTATCTTTGTGCTCAATAAATCACTCCCTGTATGAAACGGATATCCATACTCTCGGTTATACTTTTATTAAGTACGGCATTCCCTGTGGCAGCACAAGGTAATTATCAGGACGAATGGCGACAAATTGATTCGCTTTATCGTGCGGGACAACCGCAGTCGGCGCAACGGCGTATCGATCGCATCTGCGCTGAAGCGAAGCGGCAGCATAGTATGCCGCTATTTATTAAAACGGTTCTCTATCGTATTTATATGAGCTATTCGTGGGATGCCGATGCGGTGCTTAAAGGTATTGACGAGGTGGAGGCTCTGCTGACGACTGCGACGTTCCCGGCCAAAAATATTTTACATTCGGTGGCTGCCGACCTTTATTGGCGTTATTATTCGAGTAATCGTCGGCAAATTCTGAGCCGGACGGTCGTCGAAGGCGCCGGCGATTCTTCTGATGTTCGCACGTGGGATTTGCGGAGGATCGTCGAGCAATGTATCCGCCATTATCGGGCATCGCTGGAAGATGAAGCCGCTTTGCAGCAAACCGGTCTGGAGGAATACCGCGATATACTGGAGAAACAGGCCGGTTCGGAACAGTACCGTCCTGCGCTGTACGACTTGCTGGCTTTTCGGGCGGTGGAATTTTATCGGGAGAACGAGTCCGGTCTGGTGCAGCCTGCCGACCGGTTTTCCTGTGCCGATACGGCGTATTTTGCTCCGGCGGCGACATTTGCCGCGAAGGCTATATATACGGACGACAGTCTGTCGTTCCCATTTCAGGCGCTGGCGCTGCTGCAAAAAATCATCGCTTTCCATTTGTCCGACGCCGACCCGACGGCAGTAGTGGATGCCGATCTGCAGCGGCTTCATTTTGTATATGGCGTCTCGACGCTGCCGGCGAAGGACAGTCTCTATTTGGCGGCGTTGCAGCAGTTGGAAGCGCGTTATGCGCATTCGCCGGCGGCGGCCGATATTTTATTCCGCATAGCAAGCCTGTATACTGCGCAGGGCACTATGTATCATCCTCGCCAATACGCGGAGGCGCAATGGAAGTATAAGGATGCGATGGGGGTGATCGAAACGGCGACGGCGCGGTTTCCCGAAAGTCTCGGCGCACAAAACTGCCTGGCGTTGAAAGCCGACATCGAACGTCCGGTATTGCAGGTGTCCATCGACGAAGCGGTAGCGCCGCAGACGCCGATACCGGCGCTGATTACTTACCGGAATATACCGGCGGCGGTGTATTATAAAATCATTGCGTTGGATGTACAGGAAGAGTGGGAAAAATCGCCGTTCCTTACTGACGACGAGCGCGTGGCCGCCTATGCCGGGCAAACCGCCGTGGCCTCGGGCACACTGGCGCTGCCCGACGACGGCGATTATCAGCAGCATGTCGTCGAGGCGGCGCTGCCTGCATTAGATATGGGATATTATGTCGTCCTGCTGTCGTCCGACGCGCATTTCGATACAAGCGCGATGATTATAACGGAAAGTAAAATTTGGGCGACCCATATCAGCTACGTCAAACAAACAAGCGGGGGACAAACCACGCTCCTGCTGCTCGACCGCACGACCGGACATCCGTTGTCCGGCGTCAAGGCGCAGTTGTATATGAGGGAATACGACTATGATCGTCGCCGGAACGTCGTCAAATCGACCGGAGAAACGTATACGTCCGATACCGGCGGATGGATCAAAATGCCCTCCGCCGACCGTAAATATCGCAGCCGGTATCCGCTGTTTACGTCAGGAAACGACTGCTATGTCGGCGCGCCGATTTATTTCGGCTATGCTCCCGCTTCGACACCCGTGCATGTGTCGACTACGTTCTTTACCGACCGTGCGATTTACCGTCCCGGTCAAACGGTTTTTTTCAAGGGAGTGGTGTTGAAATGGACGGACGGCGCGGCGGAAATCGTGAAAAACCACCGGCAGACGATTACGTTTTACAACGTGAATGACGAAAAAGTGGCCGATGTCGCAGTAGAGAGTAATACGTTCGGCTCGTTTGCCGGTCATTTTGTGATTCCCGCCACCGGCCTGACCGGACAGATGAGCATTGCTGCCGAAAAAACAGCATCGGGGCGCGTCTATTTCCATGTAGAAGAATATAAGCGACCGAAGTTTGAAGTCGTGTTCCGTCCGATAGAAGACGCTTACCGCTTAGGCGCGGCCATTGCGGTCGAAGGCAAGGCTGTCGCCTACGCAGGCAGTGTGGCGAGCGAGGCGAAGGTAACGTATCGCGTGATTCGCCAAGCGCGTTACCCGTTCTGGCGCTGGTGGCAGGGCGACCGTCCGGCGGGATCGCCGGCGCAGGAAATAACCCATGGCGAAACCATCACCGATGCCGATGGCGCTTTTACAATCCCCTTTACAGCCATGCCGGATGAAACAATAGACAAATCGCTCTCGCCGGTATTCCACTACCGAATCATAGCATCGGTCAGCGACCTGACCGGCGAAACGCACGACGCGCAAACAACCATACCGGCAGGATACCAGTCGCTACTGCTGTCGACCGACATGCCCGAACGAATCAATACCGACGACCGGCGCGACGTAACCATTACCGCCACCGGCCTGCACGGAAAACCACTGCCGACACAAGGCACGCTGACCATCTGGAAACTGCGCGACCCCAAACGCATCCTGCAACCCCGCCGTGGAGAACACCCCGACCGCTTCCTGCTCCCGCGCGAGGAATACGAGCGACTGTTCCCCCATCGTATATATGATAACGAAGACAGCCCCGCTATGATGGAACGTGAGCGGGAGATGTGCTCGCTGACGTTCGATACCGGCGACACAACCGTCTACCATATTCCCCGCACGGCGCAATGGCCGGCAGGCCGTTACCTGATGACGCTCACAGCGCAGGATGCCTTTGGCGAACAGGTAGAGCAGGCCGTGCTCTTTAATACCTGTTCGCGCAAGCGGATGACGATGCCGCCGCAAACAGCCTTTTGGTTCGACCTCGACAAAACCGTCGCGCAGCCGGGCGATGTGCTGAATCTTACCATAGGCAGCGCCTACCGCGACGTACAGGCCATTGTGGAAATGACCGGCGAGCGGGGCGTGCTCCTCGAACGAAAAACCGTACGCCTGTCGAACAGCACACAACGTATAGCCGTGCCGGTAAACGAAACCCATCGCGGAAACTTCGGCATCGCCGTATTTTTTGTAAAACAGAACTGCTTGTATACGCAAAACGAAATCATTCGCGTACCGTATGAAAATAAAAAATTACAATGGACATTTGCCTCGTTCCGTGACAAACTGCAACCCGGACAGCCGGAGGAATGGCGCATTACCATTAAAGATAAAGCCGGCGACGCCGCAGCCGCCGAATTGCTGGCCTCGATGTACGACGCCTCGCTGGATGCCTTTGCCGACAATACATGGGCCTTCTTCCCGTGGAAAAATAACGCAATCCCGTCTATGTGGGACACTGATGATTCGTTCAGAGCCGACGACAGCGACGAACTGTGGTCTAATTATCCGGATCAGGCCGAAGTCGAACAACGGGAATACGACAGGCTTATTCTCCTCCGCCATACGCCCGTACTGTATAACAAAAGAACCTTCGCCACGCAGGTAAGTTCTTTACAGGAAGAAAAGACAGATGCAAATTATTCGGCAAATGCACTGCCGGAGCTAATGGGCAAAGTCGCCGGTATCGAAACCACATCAGTAGCCGGCGTCGTAGCCATAGAAGACATCCCGCTACCGCCCTCCCCAACCCTGCCGCCCATACAAATCCGCACAAACTTCAACGAGACGGCCTTTTTCTACCCGCAACTTACAACCAACGAACAGGGCGAGACGGTCATTCGGTTTACCGTGCCCGATGCGCTGACGCGGTGGAATATGCAAGGGATTGCATGGACGGCCGATTTGAAAACCGGCTACACGCAAAAGACGCTCGTTACGCAAAAGGAACTGATGATCTTCACTAACCCGCCGCGCTTCTTCCGCGAAGGCGATACGTTATCCTTCAGCGCCAAATTATCGAACCTCTCCGGGCAGCCGTTAACCGTAACAACCCGCCTGACCTTTTTCGACGCCCTGACATCGCAGCCCCTCGCACTGACGATAGACGGGGAAGAATCCCCCAAAACCATTACGGTCGACGCCGGCGGCAATCGTACGCAGACATGGAAACTGGCTATCCCCGAAGGATTACAGGCCATAACATATCGGATTACGGCAACGGCCAACCATCCTGCAACGGCAGATGCGGCAAGCGCAGTGTCCGACGGAGAAGAAAATGTCGTTCCGGTGCTGACCGACCGGATACTGGTTACGGAAAGTCTGCCGCTGTCGGTGCGCGGCAAGCAAAGCCGGACATACGAATTTACCAAACTGCTCAAAAATCGCTCCGCTACGTTGCGTTCGCAGGCATTCACCGTAGAATTTACGAGTCATCCGGTGTGGAATGCGGTATTGTCATTGCCGTATATCATGGAATATCCGTATGACTGCATCGAGCAGGCCTTCAGCCGCTATTATGCGAATGCCGTGGCGTCGCACATCGTCCGCAGCCGGCCGCGCATCAAGCAGGTATTCGACATTTGGCGGAATTATCAGCCATCGGCGTTATCGTCGAACTTGGAAAAGAACGAAGAACTGAAAGCGTTGTCGCTCGAGGAAACGCCGTGGGTACACGAAGCGCGCGACGAATCGGAAAGCCGGCAACGTATCGCCGCATTGTTCGATGACAATCGGATGGATAACGAGCAGGCGACGGCGTGGCAAAAAGTACGGCAGGCGCAGACGTCGAACGGCGGTTTTGCATGGTTTCGCGGCGGACGCGACGACCGCTATATGACGCAACATATCGTGGCCGGCATCGGGCGCTTGCGCAAAATAAACATCTCGGTCAAGGACGCCGAAAGCCTGCTGAACAATGCCATTCGCTACATAGATGCACGGTTGGCCGAAGACTACGACCGCATCCGCCAAATGGCCGACAAAGCGAAAACCGACTACCACAAAGAAAACCATCTCGACGCCCTGACGGTACACTACCTGTATACCCGCAGTTTCTTTATCGGCACGCACCCCATACCCGCCGCCACGCACGACGCCTTTGATTATTTCCGAACACAGGCGGCCACGTATTGGACGGCTACAGCGAACAATTATCTCAAAGGGATGCTGGCGCTGGCATTGCACCGGTACGGTGATAAGCGCACGGCGCAAAACATTCTCCGCTCATTACACGAAACGGCGGTACACGACAACGAAACCGGCATGTACTGGCGCAACGAACCGCACGGCTGGTGGTGGTATCAAGCGCCCATCGAAACGCATGCCCTGCTGATCGAAGCCTTCGACGAAGTCGGCAACAACCGGCCACGTGTCGAAGAACTGAAAATAGGACTGCTCAAACAGAAACAGACGCACAACTGGAAGACCACCAAAGCCACCGCCGACGCCATCTATGCCTTGCTGCTTACCGGCAGTGCTGACGCCACTGCCGACTACCTGCTGCCTGCTATCACCGTCGGTGGCGACACAGTAACCGCTCCCGCCGCCGAAGCCGGCACGGGCTATTTTAAAATCGCATGGCACGGCGGCGACGTCAATGCCGACATGGGACGTATCACAGTCGATAACCCCAATACGGGCATCGCATGGGGTGCGGCCTATTGGCAGTACTTTGAGCAATTGGAGCGCATTACTCCGGCGGCTACGGGCGTCGGCATTCGTAAAAAGCTATTCGTAAAAAGTAACTCGCCGGGCGGCTCCGTGCTTAAGGAAATCACTCCCGACAAGCCGATAAGAGTCGGCGACCGCGTAACCATACGCCTCGAAATCGACGTCGACCGCGAGATGGAATACGTCCACCTGAAAGACATGCGCGCGGCGGCCTTCGAGCCGGTGAACGTCCTGTCGGGCTACCGTTGGCAAGGCGGTACAGGCTACTACGAATCGACACGCGACGCGGCCACCAACTTCTTTATCGACCGCCTGCCGCAAGGCCTCTACGTCTTCGAATATGACCTGATCGCCACACAGGAAGGCGCATTCTCAAACGGCATCACAAGCCTGCAATGCATGTACGCCCCTGAATTTACCACCCACACCGAAGGAATACGGATAGAAGTAAGAAGTAAGGAGTAAGGAGTAAGGAGTAAGGAATGAAGCCTGCCCCCGCAGGCCAACACATTTAAATTTTGAGCAGTTTGATAAAGTAATCTTTAGTCCAGATGGGTAATAACCGTTGATTTTTTAATTCTAAATGCGTTGCCCCGAAAAAAAAGATTCACGGGCAGTGATGCTGCTCGTGAATCGAAAAATGATAGCGCTGGATTCGCATTTTCAGAATGCGACACTGCTCATTGCTCAGGGTATCACGATTACATCGGCTTGGATAAGGGGAGGTGTCAATTTCCCTGTGCTACATGCTGTTAACTGCACAAGGTACAAGCCGGAAGAAAGCGTCGATACATTAATTTGAGGCAACGCCGTCAGGATATTACTACGGGCTTGGCCCTGCAATACTATCACACCGGTAGCTATTGACCGTATAGTGTATGACAAACAAAAAGTAGAAGTACTACCACTAACAGGCGCAATGTTCAATATACCCGTTGTTACCGGATTGGGGTATAATGAATAGGTCGGTAGAACGGTAAAGGTTGTGGAGGCCTCCAGCGCCGGCCAACAACTACTGGAATCACTTAAGGATATGGTATACGTTCCCGTTATCGAAAATGTTACGATAGCTGATGAACCATATAGTATTTGTGTAGCGCCATCAGGCCCTGTGATAGCCCATCGGTATGGTAGAGGCGAAGTACTGGAGCTAGTATAGGCTATAAGAGTATAAGTGCCGCTTGGTCCGGATGTTACTGACGAGGCATTCAATGGATGACTACCCGGATAAATTACCAAATTGGCCGTTGCAGGCGGCGCTTCGGGTATTGATATTATTTTCTCGTCTACAAAGAAAGGATAGTTTTGTCCGTTAATCGTCATACGCAATGCACACACTATCGTGGCTTCGGTGCAAGGTTGCTCGTTAGCTGTTGTTTTGTCAAACACGCTGTAAGCGCCATAGCCTATTAAAATACTTGTATTACCCCCACAATCGAAGATTTTCCATTGCAACGTCGCCGGGCTGTCGTCGGGAACTCCGGCAAGGGTGTAGGTAGCCGCGCAGACGTCGACAGGAATCGTGTCGAGGCCGACGACGTGAGGGAAGCATACCTGAAAGGCCTTGGTTAGCGCAAAGCCGTTAACCGTGGCGGTAAGCGTGCCTGCCTGTCCGGTCAAAGAGGACTGGGGCGCCAAGGTTAGCATTACGCTGTTTCCGGTAGAATAGTACAGTTGAAAAACGTTGTCGGGCGTTACGCTCCACGT
>JAIRKX010000130.1 GCA_031259805.1 Prevotellaceae bacterium
CACTTCATACATCATCCCTCATACTTCATACATCATACTTCATACATCATCCCTCATACTTCATACATCATCCCTCATACATCTCCCTAGGGCTGACGCATCTAAAATCAGCATCCCCCGATGAGCCTATCTTCTCATCGGGGGACGCCTTGCATTATGAAGCACAGATTCGATGAACTCTTCTAACTTCTTTAACTGTTTTATTTCAACCCCTCGAAGGTCATTCCCAAGTTATAGAACGTAAACGCCCACATGTCCGTATATTCTTCGATAGCTTTGCCGGTGGAGGAGGCGCCGTGTCCCGACATGGTTTGGATGCGGATTAATGCCGGGTTGGGACAGGCCTGCGCAGCTTGCAATGTGGCGGCAAACTTGAACGAGTGTGCGGGAACGACGCGGTCGTCGTGGTCGGCGGTGGTGATCAGGGTGGCCGGATAGCATACGCCCGTATGGATGTTGTGCAGCGGCGAGTAGCCCAGCAAACAGGTAAACTGTTCTTCGCTTTCTTCGCTCGAGCCGTAGTCGTCGACCCATCCCCAGCCGACGGTAAACTTGTGGAAGCGCAGCATGTCCATGACGCCTACCGCCGGCAATGCCACCTTAAACAGTTCGGGGCGTTGCGTCATACACGCGCCCACGAGCAGCCCGCCGTTCGAGCCGCCACGGATGGCCAGCCGGTCGGATGAGGTGTATTGCTCCCGAATCAGGTATTCGGCGGCAGCTATAAAATCGTCGAATACATTTTGCTTTTGCAGTCGTGTGCCGGCCTTGTGCCATTCGCTGCCAAATTCGCCGCCGCCGCGGAGGTTTGCTACGGCATATACTCCACCGTTTTCCAAAAATAACATGTGGGAGATGCTGAACCCGGGCTTCAGGCTGTTGTTGAACCCGCCGTAGCCGTACAGCAGCGCCGGATTTTTCCCGTTGCGTCGTACGCCCTCTTTGTAGACGATAAACATCGGTACTCGCGTGCCGTCCTTGCTCTCGAACCAGGCCTGTTCTGTTATATATTTACTTGGTTTGATGTTCAACGGCGTTTCATGGTACAGTTCGGGCGTCGGCGTGCGGATGTCGGCAATGCGGAAGATGGTCGTCGGGGTGGCATACGACGAAAAGGAGTAAAACAGCTCATGGTCGTCCTTCGTGCCGGTCAGTCCGCCGATGCTGCCGATGCCGGGCAGCGCCAATTCGGTTTTTGCCTGACCGTCCTTATCGAAAATGAATGCTTGCGAACAGGCGTTGTGCAGGTATCCGGCTACGATTTTACCTCCGGCGACGTGTACCCATTCCAGTACATCGTCCTCTTCGGGAATGACGGTTTCCCATACCGGTCGTCCGGCGCGGAGCGTTACTTTCATCAGTTTATAGCGCGGTGCGTCGTGGTTGGTGTGGATGTAAATGGCGTCGCCGAAGTTGTCGACCACGTTAAATTCATAGTCGAAACGTGCCGGCGTAACAGGAATGAACGCGGCTTTCGGGGCATTTGCCGGTCGTATGGCCAGCGTATTGCCGTCGGTGCCGGCGGATATACTCAGGATGAGGAATCGTTCGTCGTCGGTAGTCAATGCGGTGTTGTAGCGTAGGGGGTTTTTGGGGTCGCTGTAGATAATTTCATCGTCCGACTGCGGCGTGCCCAGGCGGTGGTAGTATATTTTGTTAAATTGGTTTTGTTCCGACAGGGCGCTGCCTTTCGGTGCATCGTAGCCGCTGTAGTAGAAGCCGTCGCCGCGCCACGAGATGTGAGTGAATTTTACCCACCGGATGATGTCGGGCAGGTCGCGCCCGTCGATGTCTTTCACATGGATTTCCCGCCAGTCCGAGCCGCCTGTCGACAGGGTGTAGGCCACATAGCGGTGGTTGTTCGACACGCTGATGCTGCCCAGACGGGTCGTACCGTCGTCCGACAGGGCGTTGGGGTCAAGGAATACGCGCGGCTCGCCCGACAGGCTGTCCATGATGTAGAGTACGGACTGGTTTTGCAGTCCGTCGTTTTTAGTTTGAAAGTATTTCGTGCCGTGTTTTGCCGGCAGGCTTTGTTTCGGGTAATTCCATATTTCCGTAAGGGCTTCGCGGATGGCTTCGCGGAAGGGGATGCGTGCCAGATAGTCGAATGTTACTTTATTTTCGGCTTGTACCCATGCGGCGGTTGCTTCGGAGCGGTCGTCTTCGAGCCAGCGGTAGGGATCGGGTACGTCGACGCCGAAGTAGGTGTCGATATGGTCGACCGTTGCCGTGTCGGGGTAGGTCAATACCGGCTGTTGTGTGCAGTTCATTAGCATCAGTGATGAGGCGTAAAGGATGAAACGGAGGGGGGGATGGAGTGATTTTTTCATGGTATAAATAATAATTGTATGATTTTGATGAGCATTGTTATCCGGCTGTATAAAGAGCGCGTATTTTCAATTCATGAATAGGAAATAAAAAGGAACTGTACTGCACCTCTCATGGTGGGGCAGGCTTTGCGTTTAGTTCTTCCCGTTTAACTGTTCTTTTAAAAAAGCGTCCAGATTTTCTCCTTCTACCTGCATGGCCAGCACCACGCCGTCGGCATTGACGAATATGTTTTGAGGAATAAATCCAATGCGGTACAGTCTCCCGACGGTATTTTGCCGGCCTTGCAGGTTAGATACCTGCGGCCAGATTAATCCGTCGGCGGCAATCGCTTTGAGCCAGCTTTCCCTGTCCCCGTCGAACGACACGCCTACGATTTCCAGTCCTTTGGGGTGGTATTTTTTATAGAGTTTGACGAGGGTCGGGTTGAATTCCCGACAGGGGCCGCACCATGACGCCCAAAAATCAATCATCGTCAATGTATGTTTTTTATAGATAGTAGAAAATAGAACGGGATTGCCGTCCGGGTCGTTTTGTGTGAAGTCCGGCGCTACCTGCCCGACGGCTACGGTTGCTGCCGGCATGGTGGCATATTCTTTGATGATTTCCAGAAACCGGTTGCCCTGCAATGCCGGCGCCACGCTCATGGCTTCCCACATAGCCGACAGTTCGTCGGTCGTATACTTGTCGATGATCGACACGGCCAGCAACAGGCTCAGCGGCGACGTCGGGTGCGCTTTCACATAATCGGCATACAGTTGTTGGACGACGGCGGCAGCGGCTTGTATTCGCGCTATGGCCTGTTCGTACAGCGCTTGTATTTCGGCTTTTCGGGCTGCGGGCGTCGAGTCGTTCTCCATTTCTTCAAAAAACTCCGGCTGGAAATTCCCGCGGGCCACCGTCAGGATCGAATCCCGCCGGGCAAGCAGCACATTGGCTTCGGCGACCATCGGAGGGCCGGTTACAACGGCTTCCTGCAAAGCCGAAACATCGCCGGTGATGGTGATTTTATCGTTCACCAGCAGAAAAGTGAGCGAGCCGGGCTGATCTTCTACATAGAGGGTAAAAAATTCGGGCGCTGTAACGCTCCCGGTAAATATAAATTGCCCGTTTTGTATATCCGTAGTATCGGCGATGGTCGCATCTTCCGAAAAATTACTGATAATGATTTTCCCGCTGTCGACGCCGCTGATAGCGCCTTTGATAACATACGTTTCTTTTTTTGAATGGCAGGCCATAATGGTTACTGCTATACCGATCGTTACGATTATTTTTTTCATCTTTGAATCCTTTCTACTTTAAATTTATAAATGGATTGCAAATGTACACAAAATTTTCTGTAATAAACGACGAATAGGGATGGAAAAACGCAGGGCAAAAGCCAAACTGAAGTTATATTTACAGGGAATGTCTCCATAAAAAGTGCGATAACGGGCTATTCATTACCGCGTGTCTTTTACGGAAATTTCGTTGTCCTCCACACGGCTTCCGTTGTCTGTAACGGAACTTCCGTTGTCTGTAACGGAACTTCCGTTGTCTGTAACGGAACTTCCGTTGTCTGTAACGGAACTTGCGGCGAGTTCGCCGAGACTTGTGGCGAGTTCGCCGAGACTTGCGACAAGGTTGCCGAGACATGCGGCAAGGTTGCCGAGACACGCGGCAAGGTTGCCGAGACTTGCGGCAAGGTTGCCGAGACACGCGGCAAGGTTGCCGAGACACGCGGCAAGGTTGCCGAGACACGCGGAATGGTTGCCGAGACACGCGGCAATGTTGCCTAGACATCCGTTATCCTTAACGAAGCTTCCGTCGGATTGTCCTC
>JAIRKX010000132.1 GCA_031259805.1 Prevotellaceae bacterium
GGAAAATATTTCCGCGTAGTAAGCATATTATTTCGGATCGTTTTAGCTTAAATTTGTAATAATGCCGCAAAGGTATAACATTTTTTTAAATGAACAAAACTTTTTTTATCTCCGGTGCATTTATTCGTTGAGCTTACGCAGGGCGTAGGGTATAAGGCATGATAATTCGTCATTTACTGTTCTTCGGCGAGCATCTTCCACAGCAAATCTTTTAGCCGCACTATGTTTTTGCCCGATACGGACGAGATGAATATCGCAGGCACTCCTTCGGGTAGCTGGTTCTTTAATTCCTTTTCCAGTTCACGGTCGAGCATGTCGCTTTTGGAAATGACTAATAGTCGTTGCTTGTCGAGCAAGTCGGGATTGAAATGTTTTAATTCGTTGAGCAGGATTTTGTATTCGGCGACGATGTCCTTGCTGTCGGCGGGGATGAGGAACAGCAGCATGGCGTTGCGTTCGATGTGCCGGAGAAATCGCAGCCCCAGCCCGTGCCCCTCGTGTGCGCCTTCGATGATGCCCGGGATGTCGGCCATAACGAACGAATGGTTGTCGCGGCAGGTAACGATGCCCAAATGCGGCTCCAACGTCGTAAAAGCATAGTCGGCAATTTGCGGTTTGGCAGCCGATACCACGGAGAGCAAAGTCGATTTGCCGGCATTCGGGAAGCCGACCAGTCCGACATCCGCCAGTAGCTTTAGTTCGAAAACGAACCATCCCTCTTCGCCCGGCTCGCCCGGCTGGGCAAACCGGGGCGTCTGGTTGGTTGACGTTTTAAAAAAGGCGTTGCCCATGCCGCCGCGTCCGCCGCGAGCCAGTCTTTTTTCTTCGCCGTCGTGCGTAATTTCAAACAGCGTTTCGCCTGTATCGGCGCGTTTGATTACAGTGCCCAGTGGTACATCGAGAAAGACATCCGCTCCGTTAGCGCCGTGCCGCAATGCTCCGCTGCCGGCGCCACCCGCTTCGGCACGGATATGTTTCTGGTATTTTAGATGAATCAGCGTCCAGAATTGTTTGTTTCCTCGCAGAATAATGTGTCCGCCACGTCCCCCGTCGCCGCCGTCGGGGCCGCCTTTGGGAATATATTTCTCGCGACGCAGATGCATCGAGCCTTTTCCCCCAGCGCCCGAAGCGCAAAACAACCGTACATAATCTATGAAATTTGACACTTTTTTTAGTAGTTAGAGGAGTTAAAGAATAATTTCTAATTCCGGCGAAGGAGTCATATTAATCACCAAAATCAAAGTTCAGACATTGTCAATATTCAATTGCTTGAGGATTTGTTGCAGGGTGTTGTCGGGCGTAAAACTACTGTCGACCGTGCAGTATTTGCCTTGGGCTTTGTAGTAGTCGGCTGTACCTTTTATTTTTTCGTGGTAAGTATGAATGCGTTGTCGGATGATGTCGATCGTATCGTCCGGGCGGCCTTCGATTTCGGCGCGGTGCAGCATCCGGCGGATGATTTCTTCTTCGCTTACTTCTAAAGCAATCATCCGGGAGATGGAGGATTGATAGTCGGCGAGGATGTTGTCCAACGCAGCCGCTTGCTCGGTGGTGCGCGGGAATCCGTCGAAAATAAAACCCGGACAAGGCATGTGGCGGGCGACAAAATGATGTACCATAGCCACCACCACGTCGTCCGGCACTAAGCGTCCGCGTGCTATCAGGCTGTCGGCTTTTTTGCCGACGTCGGTGCCGAGTTCGATTTCCTGCCGCAGCATGTCGCCGGTCGAAAGGTGTACCAAATGTTTCCGCTCCGCCACCAGTTTGGCGACGGTGCCTTTGCCGGCGCCCGGAGGTCCGAACAGTACGATGTTGAGCGCCGCGCTGTGGCCGGCAGGCGCGGTATTCCCGTTTAGGGTTGGATTGTGCATATTGTTTCGGTTGTCGTTTATTTTTCGGGGGGACAAATTTTGTAGATATTCCGTAAATTACGCCCAATTTCGTTGTAGTCTAACCCGTAGCCGACGATGAAATCATTCGGTATCCGCAATCCCACATAGTCGATGGGGATATCTTTGTCGTAGGCGTCCGGCTTGAGAAGGAAGGTGGCTACTTTGATTTGTTTCGGGTTGTACTGTTGCAGTATTTTGAACAGTTCGACCAGCGTATGGCCGGTGTCTACAATGTCCTCCACGATAATCACCGTGCGCCCGCCGATGTCGGTATTCAGTCCCAGCAGCTCCTTCACATTGCCGGTCGAACTCGTACCGCTATACGACGACAGTTTCACGAACGATACCTCGCAATTAAAATCCATTTGCTTCAGCAAATCCGACGTAAACATAAACGCCCCGTTGAGAACGCTCAAAAACACCGGAATATTTTCCTCTTTCATATCTTCCCTGATTTGTTGCGCAACTGTTCCTATGGCCGTCTGTATCTGGTCATGCCGGATAGAGATGGTAAATTCTTTGTCGTATAATTTTACCCGTTTCATAATTTTAATTTTAAAGATGCGAAAATAGTTATTATTTTTGTAAAAACATAATTTAATTCACAGAATAGATGAAACCATTGGTAAGTATTCTCATGGGTAGCACGTCGGACTGGCCGGTTATGACGCCGGCGGCGACGTGGTTAGACGAATTTCAAATCCCCTTTGAAATCAACGCGCTTTCGGCGCATCGCGTGCCGGAGCGCGTCGTCGAATTTGCAAAGAGCCTCCACGGGCGCGGGGTTAAGGTCGTGATTGCGGGGGCTGGCGGGGCGGCGCATCTGCCGGGCATTGTGGCCGCCCTTACTCCGTTACCGGTCATCGGCGTACCCATTAAGTCGTCGAACTCGATAGACGGGTGGGACAGCATCCTCTCTATCCTGCAAATGCCATCGGGCATCCCCGTAGCGACCGTAGCGCTCGACGGCGCACGGAATGCCGCCATCCTCGCCGCGCAAATCCTCGCCACCGCCGACACAGAACTGTTCGATAAAATCTGCCAGTTCAAAAGCGATTTGGCCGCGAAAATCGCAGCAGCCAACGAAGAGCTGAATGCCATCACTTATTCCTATAAGGTAAGAACTATGAACAACGAAAGGTAAGCCCACGCAAGTCGCCTGCACACATTCAATAGTCAATTATCTCAGCGTTCCTTGTTCGGCCTGTTGAATTATCGTAGCATTAGCCGTAATAAATACTTCTACCCGGCGGTTTTGCGCGCGACCGGTAGCTGTTGAGTTGTCGGCAACCGGTTCGTTGAACGATTTTCCTTCGGTGGTTAAACGCAAGGTCGAAATACCTTGCATGGCCAGAAACCGGGCGACTGATTCGGCGCGTTCTTTCGAAAGTCGTTCGTTCACCGCTGCCGACACGGTATTGTCTGAACTTTGATTTATATGGCTCCACCCCCGCCCTTCGGGCACCTTCGCCGGCGGGGGAGAGCTACGCAGGCGCCCCCCGATCCCTTACCAGTCAAGAAAATCAAAAAAACGCAGGTCAAAATATATAATTTTTGCCTTTTTCTGTTTCGGTACTTAAATTTAATTATTTACCTTTGCATTCTACTTCTGGTAAGTAACATTATCAGAAGTAAACTTAAAGTCCTCTAAGAGCATCTCATAAGTATCCCCAAAATCCCGTTTAAAGTAATCCTGACAAGCAGCATTATCCTCATTTTGTTGAGGATTGCCGCTTTGTACCCCCTGTAATCGCCTATTTTCGCATTTTGCTGTCATTGTCTTTGTAAGCATTTCTGTTTGTTTATATTTTAA
>JAIRKX010000216.1 GCA_031259805.1 Prevotellaceae bacterium
TCAAAGTATCGTGTTGTTACAGAATCCCTTATACCGGTTTGATGAAAAATACAGGAACAGATGACAAATTCATGCCGGACGAAGAACAAAAATCTGTAAAGAAATTTTAGGACAAGTCAGTCTCGTAGAACAGATACATATCTATCTGCACATTACAGTTCTGCACCCATTCGCCGGCATCTTCCGTTCCGCGCGTATAAAAGGCGATGAATACCGCCGGCGTCGGAAATGGCAACTCTTCGGTCAGGTAATTAACCTGTTCGTGCCACAGGTCCACCCAGCGGATTGCAGGCAGGTTTGCCGCGATCCTTTCAGCAATTTCTTTGTAAATTTCACTCCAATATACCATCTGAACTGTAATTTATGTGGTTAAAGATTCTTGTGTCCGTTCCCAGTATTCGGCAATTTTTGCCCCTAATTTTTCGTCCAACCGGCTCATCAGTGTTTGGCTTTCGCCCATAAATTGCCGTTGGGGGATTTTGATTTTGCTGCCGACTTTCATCAGCGCCATGCGTTTGCAGAATTCGGCTTTAGTGCTTGGTTTTTGCTTGTCCTTCGACTGCGATCGTTTGCCGCTTTTTGCAGTCTTCACTTTGCCGGCGAACCTCATGTATTGTGTCCACCAATACTTTTTCATCTGTGCGGTAACGGTGATCACTCCCCCTTCGTTGTGTATTGCCGAATAGACAGTGTCGGAACTCACCACGACGCGCTTGGTGCTTTCTTCGGTGGCACGAACCGAATCCATCAGCACGCCGGAGTTGAACATGGTTTTGCGTTTTAGCGGATTATCTGTCTCCTGCCATTTCGATAGTGCAGTGTCGGTGAACCCGCCATCGCGGAAACTCTGCTTGAAAAACTTGACGCTTTCTATGGCTGCCATCCGTGCCGTATCGCGCAGCAGGTTTTCTTTGAGGTAGTCGAAATTTATGCTTTGAATGGTATTCGCCATATTATTTTGTATTCTTGGTGAAATATTTAATTATTTATTCTTTTATTCAAAAAATCATCGTACCTTTGCGGCGTGGTTCAATACCATAATTTAGTCCGCGACTTTGCAAGAGGTCAAGGACTTTTTTTATGGTATATTTTCCAGCCCACTAAACATATTTTTTTCTACCTGCAAAAAAAATCGCAGTTTTTTTTTGTTTTATTTTTTTTATTCAAAAAAATGTCGTACATTTGCCGCGTGTAGAGAGCGATATAATCAATCTCGATTTTACACAGCCGAGCCGCCGCAAGGCGGCTTTTTTATTCCATAAAGTTTGAAAAATCATTGGCCAGTATTTGTTTTCGGCTGATTTTATATGCTTTCGCATCAAATGCCACAATGATATTCTTTACATTTACTCTTGACCTTATGTTTTCTGACAAACTTTTTGAAATTTCGGATTTCAAATTTGCCTTATTTCCATTATACCCGGAAAAATCAAGTACGCCGCTCGCCCCTTGTTTTTGTAATGTACAAAGTGAATTTTTTACGAAGTTTTTAACCGGAACATTTTTTCCCTCGACAACGGGGCGATATGTTTTCAAATCATACAGTTTGTTGGGTGTTTCGATTCCGAGTTCTGGATTCTTTTCGCCTTTTACATTGCCGGGTATGATATGATAACGAATATAGACGTCTTTGTTCAGTTCCTTTGCCAGCAGTTCTGCCGCCTTTATATTGTCCTGTAAGTCCTTCAAATCGGCAAAATCGCTGATAAAAACGGTTTTGTCGCCTATTTTTTTGGCATTATTGTAAGGCATATACTTTTTCATCAGTTCGGCATTGCCGAATACTGCCCGTTTGTCCGTCTTCGGAACCGCCCGAAAATAACTGTGTTTTTTGATAAAAACTTGGCCTGTCATCGCCGCATTGTTGGCAACAGTCTCGTTTTTCACGGTGATATCTCTGTCGTTAGGCTTTTCATTGGTTTGTTCGAGTTTGCATCGGCAGTTGTAGTCGAGTGGAGGTATTTGCGTCCACTGGCCGATAGGCTTTATTACCCCCTCGTTCGCGGCGTGTTCCGGACGCACATCGCCATCACCCATTGTACGGAAGATGAGATTGGGATACAGGTCTGCATCTTGTTGAAACTGCTGAAAAACGACTGCCGAACTTGCGGCATTGGCAGCAAAACGTTCTTCGACGGTTTGGTAAGTTTCGTTGTGCAGGTTGATCATTTTCTTTGCCTGGTTGGCAAACGCCTCTTTATCGGCAAACATTTCCTTGCCGGCAATCATTTTTTCAATCAGCACGTAAGATTTTGCGCCGCTGAATTTCAGCAGGTTCTCGCGGAAGCTACGGGTAAGGTTGCTGTCGTAGTAGCCTTTTCCCCAGCCATTTTTTGCAGCCTTGTTCAGTCCGGAATAATACTTCAACACGAGATCGCGATTCAAGTCGGCGGCCTGGAGGGTGCCGTTCCAGATTTGCTCCACGAGTTGTTCGGTAGCGGCATCCCAAGTGGCGGCAAAAGGGAGTTCTGTCTGTGCGTTTGGTTGGGCAAACGTGAGACCTGCCCCTGCGGTTTTATCTTTTTTTTTAAGGGAAGGGTGGGTTGGGGCGATGGCTTCTACCGGAGGTTTGTATGCCTGGAGTAATTCTTTGGTCCCGACAATTGGAAGTCCCGTGCGTTGCCGTATTTCTTCAAAATCGAACTCGTAGGAGTTGGACAGTTTTTGCACGGCATCAATATAGCCGTTGATGCTGAGTGTTTCCTGATTGTTCCATTCGAGTGTACATTTATCGAAGTCCTTGTAGAGAGGGCTGATTTTAACGAGGCGTTGGCGGATTTTTGTGTTGAAAATATATTTGAAAAGCAGTTTATCCGCTTCATACCTGTCTTGTGCCACCCGCTCCTGGACTTCGGCAGAACCGACGTAGGCCTGTTCGTCGGTCGACGCCGTTCCGCCCAGTACGCGTTTGCTGATTTCCTTGTTGCACACGTCGTCAATGAGCGACAAAAATACATTGTGCGGATTGGTTTCACTGATTCTCGGTACCTCTATTTTTTCGTTACCCTGCAACACAGCAAACATATTCTGGCGAAAATTCGACAGCATTTCAAACAATTCGTCGCGCCGTCCGGTGTCCATTCTGTCGGTGATGGCAAAAATGGGCGGAATCCCGTATTTGTCCACGTATGACATCCACGAACCCAATCCGAGTTTTTTGGCGAGCACAATCATTGCCAGCTGGTTGAGCATACCCAGATCCCAGTCTCCACCCATCTGCAGGTAATAATCGCGGTAAATGCCTTCACGGTAATTCACGCCGTTATTATCGTACTCCTCTTTGATAATCAGCCCCTTTTGTGCGATAAAGTTCGACTGCGGAATTTCGCTCACCGCGGCCAGTTCCTGAGTTTCGGCGTCGACATCAAATATCTCGATCAGCGTGGTGCCCTGAAAGCGACTGATCAAAGCCAGATGCACCAAATCTTCAAACCACGGACGCTCCAAAAGGGTTTTTCAAGCCGTCATTTTCTTGGTATGCGCCACTCATTTCTTGGTATACGCCACTCATTTCTTGGTATACGTCGCCCATTTCTTGGTATACGTCGCTCATTTCTTGGTATGCGTCGCTCATTTCTTGGTATGCGTCGCTCATTTCTTGGTATACGTCGCTCATTTCTTGGTATGAGCGTCTCATTTCTTGGTATACGTCGCTCATTTCTTGGTATGAGACGCTCGTACTAAAAACACGTTTCACAGGAAAAGGAGATAGGAGGAATAGATAAAGAAATCTTTATTGCGTGTGTTTCCGTACATCAACGATCCGACGGTTCCGGCATCGCCGATTACTTCGGGCATTCCGGGCAGGGATTGTGCGCCGGTTTGAATATTGTTCAATATTCGGATGGCCTCTGTATACATATTGGGGAAATCGTCCGGCACTTTGCGGGCGGCATTGCGGCGCACGGCGCGATATACGACAATCATGGCGACTGCCTGTGTGAGCAGGCCGTTCCGCATGACGGGGTCGCCGAATATGACATCGGTGTTGTACCTGCCCGCGAGGTAAGATCTGGCAAAGTCAATGGCCTTGTTTTCCAGTCTGTCAAGTATTTTGTCGGGCGTTTCGGCCACGCTTTCGTCCAGAAGGCGTCCCTGGATCACTTCGACTAAGTCTTCTCTTGTAATGTATCTCATCTGCTTACCAGTTGTAGTTTCGCCTCATTTTTCCCGTCCGCCACGTTTTTTCGCCGGTGGCTCTTCGGGCAGGTGTCGTATATTTTTCCAGAGCGGCAATGGCTTGCTGGTCGGCGTCGGGACTGTCATCGTGCTCGCTACTGCCCTCTTCGACGGCTATCAGTTGCATGATGCCGACCTGCGTGTCGTTGTGGCTCCTCAGCGCTTCATTATAGTAGATACGTGAATTTTGAAAATAGGGAACCATCTTGAGCATACGTCCCAATTTGTTCGTTGTGGGTATATCTACCTTCATGATATTCAGCATGACACCATGCCGTTCTTCCGCTTCGTTGATATTCCGCTGTACCTCCTCGTTCCAGAATTGCGCTTCGTACTGGAAAAGCACATTGGCGGTAGCCGGTATCTGTTTGCGCAGTTCGCAGAGGTAGTTGCAAGCGACTTTTATCCTGCACTGTTTGACAAAGCCGTCTATCAGGTAGAATTTCCGTTCCTTTACACCCCAGGGCTTTATGGCATTGTAGTCGCTGGTTTCGTTGTCGGTATAGGCGATATCCCAATGAACGATAATCATTTCAAATTCGTTCCAGTCAGGCACTTTCGTCCACTGGATGGCGTCTTCGTTGAAATTTTTACCTTCCAGTTTGGTTTCATGATTGTATTCCGCATACGCGGCGGGGAGTCCCATGTCCTCTTCTTGCTGTTGATAGAACTCCGGGCTATACATGCTTTTCCATGCAGGTTCGTAGCTTGCCTTGTTGTACGCCTTCACCTGGTGCACCACCCACTTGGGGTGCCGTTCCTGGAGGATTGTCTGCGTCATCACGCGGGCGAACCGGGGCTATGCCGGGTGTTATTTTTCCAATTCGCACACCTGTGAGGAACAGGACAGCGATTACTGTTTTATTGAACGCAATTGTGTCTGGAATAAAGCGGCTCGGATTGTCCGGAAGACGCTGATTCCACGTATTCGATCGAAGGTGGAAGCCAATCCGACTACTGGCTACGTCAAGAACTCCACGATTACCGATTGGGACGGCAGGGTGCGAAAAGCCCTCGAACCGATGCTCGCAGACGGCAACTGCGCCGATTTCGATGTGTATATCCATCCCAATCAGGCGGCAGTCTCGACACGGCCGTTCAAAATCGTGGTAAAAATCGTTGCTGACGGTGTAGTCCACGAGTTTGAAATTGACCTGGGTTTCACAAACAAAATATAAAGAGGAGTAGAAAATGCCAACAACTATTATCAATAAGTTCGGAAAAATGGCGGGGTGGAACTCCGTACAGTTGAATATGCTCGGACGCGATGTGGAGGGTATTACCGAAATCGCCTATGATGACAGCGTGGAAAAGGAAAACATCATGGGCGCCGGCGCGTTTCCCGTCGGGCGCGGCGAAGGCAATTATGCCGCCAAATGCTCCATTACACTCTACCACGAGGAAATTGTGGCATTGCAACGCAGTTTGGGACCGCTCAGACGATTGACCGATATTGCTCCGTTCGACATCAGCGTGTCTTACGAATACGGCGGATTTATCTACAAAGACCGTATCCGAAACCGTGAGTTCAAAAGCAATGCCCGTAGCATAAAGCAGAACGACAAGTCAATCAGCAATCAGTTTGAGCTGATCGTGTCTCACATTGACTGGAACATTGTTTAATCACCACGAAAGAATCATTTATAAATCATTTAATTTTTATTCAAAATGCGAACCAGTTTTTTCAATAAAATTCTTCTTTGTCTGACGGTAATGTGTTTCTGTTCCGTTGGCGCGAGTGCTGAACCTGTAATTGCAGCCGTGTCGGGTCTGTCCGATTGGTCGGCGATCATTGATTATGCCGCGCCTGTTACGATGGCTATGGCGGCTGTGGCAATTCCTGTCCAGAACATGGACCATTTGTACTGTGTTACTCAAACAGTCTTTACGGATTTACAGAGTAAATTTGGAAAGCTATACGTTGTCGATGTAGAAATTGATACGGACGAACGTTATCAGTTTCTCGTGAGGCGGCCAACACGACAGCATCTGGAAGTGATTGCGAGTTACGGCACTGATAATACGAAAATTAACGATTTTGTGCTTAAAAATCTCGTTATCGCCAGTAATGAAATCGGAGCGCTGGATGATGGGCTGGTATTTTCGGCATTTAACGCCGAGATAAGCAAGATAATCAATCAGGCACAAGGTTTTTTATCGAGGGCATAGAGCGTGCTGAAGTCATCGGCTCCATCGCTCAGGTAAATGCAGTATTGCGGCGGGAGTACGATAAAAATCCCGAAAGCCTGAGCGACGAGCAATGGCTCAAACTCTATGCCGAGTATAAATTTACCGAGATTCAACGGTACGAATGGATGTATCTGGCTCAAAAACGAGCCCTGGTAGAGGTAGTTAATGCGATGTTCGGCGACGAAGGAGAATGAGAGGTAACAGCAAGAGCTTTAAAATAAATTTCAAGACAGGCAACCATATCGCTTTTGTGAAGTATATCAGACACAAAAAGAGGGTCAGGTATGTTCCGATTTCATTTCCAATGTCCATTGCTAACTAATTTACGGCAAAGATAGGAAAAAAATTTCAAAACAATGGCTTCAACGACGACCAATTGGATATTGCAGTTAATAGATAAAATTTCGGCTCCCATCGGCGGCGTGAAGCAAGCGGCCGATGGGGCGGGAAATTCTTTTGATGCAACGACGGATAAGGTAAAAAAGTTCGGCAGTCGTTTGAGTAAATTATCTCCGATAAATTTGCAGGCGATCAAAGCAGGGATCGATACGCTTGACAGGAACATCAAAGGCTTTGTTGAAGTAGGCGCTACTTTTGACGCTTCGCTTCGCGATGTGTCGGCCATCACGGGCATCACAGGTAAAGCATTGAACGGTCTGGGCAATCAGGCGCGGGATCTGGCCAAGGGGTTTGGAACGACCGCAAGCGATAATCTTGGAACGTTCCAAACCGTTTTGTCGCGCCTGGGCCCTCAGATAGGCGACAATGCGGAAGCACTCGGCCATATGGGTCGATATGCCAACACGCTGGCAAAAACAATGGATGGCGATGTGGCCGGCGCAACGGATGCGCTTACCACTTCGATGTTGCAATTCCAGGTAAATTTGCGCACCGACCTCAAAAACCGCATCCGAAGGAAGAACAAGGTAATCCTGTAAAAACCAGCGAATTTAGTCTTGATTAGCTTTTGTTGTCCATGCTGTAAAAAGCAGCTTTCGGCACGTTGCGGTAGAAGTTCCGTTTCTTAACCGTTACCCGTTTGGCTTTATGCAAAGCGGGGCAAAACGCTGACATTGTTTGTCGCTGTATTGCATTGTTTGTCATTGTTTTACACGGTTCAAATAACTCACAGAGCAAGTAATTTTATAACTTAAAAATGTGAGTCTATGAACACGGATTTAAAGGTATCGTTCTACCTGAAAAGAGAACGCAAGCGTACAGAATCAGTTGCCGGCGAAAAAACAGTTTATCCGATTGTCGGCAAAATCATCGTCGGCAAAACGGTCGCCCAGTTCAGTTCCAAACTGAAAGTCGA